>JAUWQU010000511.1 GCA_030610965.1 Phycisphaerae bacterium | reverse complement strand
TCCCTCGACGCCGGCATAGCCAAGGGCCCCGCCGTCGGCGAATCGCTCGGCGCGACGCTGGCGGCCATCCTCGCCTCGGCCGGCACCGACATGCTGGGCCTGCTGATGCTCTCGTTCGCCGAGTACCGCGTCTTTCGCACGGCCGGGGCGGCAATAGCGGCGGCCCTGATCGTCGCGCTGACCGCGTCGATAACGCTCGTGCCGGCCTTGGCGGGAATCCTGGGCCGGTGGCTGTTCTGGCCGGTCAGGCGACAGGGCCGGCCCCGCAAGGCCAGACTGTGGCCCGCCATCGCGCGCGGCGTCACGCGCCGGCCTGGATGGGTGCTCGCAGCCGCGATCGTCCTGCTGGCCGTCCCGGCGGTGCGAGGCGTGAGGCTGACGTGGGTCTACGACGCGCTGGCCGAACTGAGGCCCGAGTCGCCCGGCGGCGTCGGCAACGCAGCCGTCGGCATCGAGGCCGCCAAACGACACTGGCCGGTCGGGCAGATCGCGCCGGTGACCGCGCTCATCCAGTCGCCCAGCCCGCTGGGTATCGACCAATGGAAGAAGCTCTCCGGCAAGCTCACCGCAGCCACAGCTCACACCAGCGGCGTCCAAGACGTGCGAAGCCTGACCCAGCCGCTGGGCAAGAACGTCGATTTCGTCACGCGGGCATTGCTCGTAGCCGCACCCGGCAGGACGCAGGCCGAGTATGTCTCCACAGACGCCACCGCCATGAGAATCCACGCCGTGCTGGACAAGCCGTCGCTGACATTGGCTGCCATGGCCGACGTGTCCGCGATCCGCAAAGCCGTCGAAAAGGCCCTCGCCGATGCCGGCCAGCCGGGCCTGACCGCCGACTTCGTGGGCGCCACGCCCGAGATGGCCCAGGTCCGCACCGTCACACAGGCCGACTTCCATCGAATCGCCATCCTCGTCCTGGCTGTTATCTTCGCGATGATCCTCTGCCTGTTCCGCGACGCCATACTCGCAGCCTTCATAGTCGCAGCCACCGTCTTGGGCTACCTGGCAACGCTCGGACTGGCGTACTGGTCGATCCGCCTGGCCGGACACGCCGGACTGGACTGGAAGGTCGAGGTCTTCCTCTTCGTCGTCATGGTCGCCGTCGGCGTGGACTACTCCATATTCCTGGCCGCACGCATCTCGCAGGAGGCCCGCGAAAACCCCATCCCCACAGCCGTGAGAAACGCCCTCGTCCACACCGGCCCGGTCATATCGTCCTGCGGCCTGATCATGGCCGCCACGCTGGGCAGCCTGATGGCCGGGGAACTGAAGCTCTTCGTCCAACTCGGCTTAGCCCTGGCGCTCGGCATGCTCATAGACACCTTCGTAATCCGCCCCCTGCTCCTGCCGGCGTTCATCACGCTCGTCCGGCGAACCGGCAAGATACCGCGGTTCCTGGAATAATGGCAAGGGCGGGCGTCATCGAGGCGGTTTTCGTGCGACGCCCGGGCCTTCGGCGCGTTATAGGATAGGGTTCGTCATGGCGGCGAATCCGGCTGCCGGGGGCGTCGCGGCGGGTGCGGCTTGGGTTTGCCTCGAATGCTACAACAACCAGAAAGGGCTTCAAAGATGATGACACGTGCTATTCGTAATCTGTGTGCGGCTGCGGTGATCTGCCTTGCGACGGCGTCATTCGGCGTCGACACGACCAAGCCGGTGAAGGTGTTCATCCTGGCCGGGCAGTCCAATATGCAGGGGCATGGCCACATCACCAAGGGCGCCGACGGCGACCTGGAGTACGCGGCCAAGGAGTTCCCAAACCTCAAGGCCGGCGGCAAGTGGGTCGAGCGGGACGATGTGTGGTATTACCACAAGCCGGGCAAGGGCGGCCTGAAGGCATGCAACCTGAAGCCGGGCCTTGGCGCGGCTGAAGATCGCATCGGCCCGGAGCTTCAGTTCGGCCACGTCATTGGCGATCATTACCAAGAGCAGGTGCTGCTGATCAAATGCGCGTGGGGCGGCCAGGCTCTGGGCGGGCCGTTCCTTCCTCCAAGCTCGGGCGCTCCCGGCGTAAAGTACACGCAGGCCCTGGCCGAGGTGAAGGAAGCCCTCGCCAGCCTCAAGACCCATTTCCCGGCCTACAAGGGCCAGGGCTACGAGATTGCGGGCTTTTTCTGGCACCAGGGCTGGAACGACGGATGCAACAAGGCATTCGCGGCCGCCTATGAGAAGAACATGGTCAACTTCATCTCGGACATTCGCAAGGCGCTGGGCAATCCCGAGCTGCCGTTCGTGATCGCCACCAGCGGCATGGGCGGCGAAGGCGCGACGGGCGTGGCGGGCGTCATCGGCAAAGCCATCGAGCCCGCCCAGGTCGCCGCGGCGGCCAAGTCCAAGAACTGCACCGCCGTCCCAACCCGCAAGTTCCAGCGTCACAAGCCAGGCCGGCAGAAGAGTCACTGGCACAACAGCGCCGAAAGCTACGTGCTGGTCGGGAACGCATCGGCAAAGGCCATGATCGAGCTGCTCAAGAAGGCTCCGAAGTAGCCGGGGCCTGGCGCACATTTCGGCTGAATGTGGAATCTTGAAAAGGTGAGACTCGCATGACATCGATCAACAGAAGACAGTTTCTGCAATCCGTTGCCGCCGGGGCCGCGGGCGTCGCGGCCGCGTCGCTGGCGAGAGGCCAGGACGCCACGCCCACCCCCGCCGCCAAGCGGCCCAACATCGTCATCATCCTTGCCGACGACCTCGGCTGGAACGACGTCAGCTATCACGGCAGCGTCATCCGCACGCCGAACATCGACGGCATCGCCCGCAAGGGCGTCGAACTCGACCGCTTCTACGCCGAGCCGCTTTGCTCGCCCACAAGGGCCGGGCTCATGACCGGCCGGCACCCGCTGCGGGTGGGCATCGGCTGCACCGTGATTACGCCATGGCGCACCCACGGCATGCCGGCCGACGAGCGGATGATCCCCGAGGTGCTCGTCGACGCCGGCTACAAACGTCGCGGGTGCTTCGGCAAGTGGCACCTCGGCCACAGCCATGTCCGACACCATCCGCTCAGCCGGGGCTTCACGCACTACTACGGCTGTTACAACGGTGCGCTCGATTACTTCACGCACATTCGCGAGAAGGAGTTGGACTGGCACCGCGGGCACCGCCCCGCCCGCGAGGCCGGCTACACGACGCACCTTATCACCGACGAAGCAGTCAAGTTCATCGGGGGCTGCAAGCCCGACGAGCCGTTCTTCCTTTACGTGCCCTACAACGCCCCCCACGCGCCGCTCGAGGCCCCGCAGGAGTACCTGGACAAATATCCCGACCTGCCGGAAAAGCGGCAGGCCTTCGCGGCCATGACGACCGCCATGGACGACGGGATAGGCAAGATACTCGCCGCCCTGGACTCGCTCGGCGTGGCCGACGACACGTTCGTGCTGTTCTTCAGCGACAACGGCGGCGGAATCGGCAGCGACAACGCGCCTCTTCGCGGCAGGAAGGCGACGGTTTTCGAAGGCGGCATTCGCGTTATCGCGGCAGCGCACTGGCCTAAGGGCGGCGTAAGTGGCGGCAGAAAAGTCTCCGCGGTGATGGGCCTGATCGACGTGATGCCCACCGTTATGCGCCTCGCCGGCGTGAAGGACAATAAGGGCAAACCGCTCGACGGCATCGACGTGCTCGACCTGTTGACCGCCAAGGTCGAGAAGGCCCCGGATCGGCCGTGGTTCGGCTACATCGGCTACGGCGACAAGGACCAGCTTGCAGTTATCGAAGGGCCGTGGAAGCTCATCTACATCGGCCCGCGAATCCTGAAAACGAAGGACCCGCTGACCGCCGGCGAGATTCACCTGTTCAAGATCAACGAAGACCCCAACGAGAAAACCGACCTCGCCGCCGACAACGGCGAGGTCGTGACCCGCCGCAATCGAATCTGGCGAATCTACGACTTCGCCTGGATGCTCCACATCATGGATTATCGAGAGCGAGAAGATTTCAATCACCCGCTTCTGGTGTCGGCCTCGGTTCTCGCGCTGCTGGTTGCGCTCTCGGGCATTTATCTGATCGTCGTGGCTCCGTGGCGCAACGACATCCGGAGAC
>JAUWQU010000714.1 GCA_030610965.1 Phycisphaerae bacterium | reverse complement strand
TAGCGCCGGCGAGGCGTCGTTCTTGCCCTCGTGACAGCCGACACAGGAAAACACCTCGCCGGGCTGGAGCGTCGACCAGCTTCGCATCGACTGCACGACGAAGCCGTTGGCGTCCAGAAGTTGGAAGTAGACCGGCGTGCGGGCCGGCACCGTGAACATGGCCGAGCCGTCCTCGTACACCGGGGTCGAGCCAAGAACGGTCTTGACGTCCCACGTCCCGTTGCGAATCGACACCGGCGTGCTGACCAGGGCCCCGCCGGCCGGGCCACCGTTGCCGTTTGAGCCGACTCCGGCAGCCCTGTACTCCAGCGCCACAACCCTCAGCCGCTTTACCGTGCCTCGCGCTACGCCCTTAAGGCCCGGACCCTCGTACACGTCGCGGACGTAGTACGCGCCGGTGGTCTTGCGGTAATCCACTATCGAAGACCGAACCGGCCTCGCCGGCCGGGGCGCCAGCGGCACCGGATGCTGGCAGGAAATCTTCGCGTCCATCGCCAGAAGCTCTCGCCGCCCGTCAATGTCCATGAAGTAAATGCCGAACGGCTTGCCACGCTGACGGTTCCTGCCGCCTTGCGGGGAATACGTGACAAGAAAATGCGTCTCGTCCAGCGGGTATGGGTACTGGAACTGCTCGCCACTCTGTCCGTAGGCGTCAACCCTGACCGCCTTTGTCTCGCGGATCGGCGCGACCAGTGTTACACCCGTCGCCTCCTGCGTGCCCACCGACGGGTCGATGAGCGCCAGCTTGCCACGCTGGCGGCTGTGATGGCCGGAAAGCACGGCCAGGATCTTCTGCGTGCCGGGAATCCCGCGAGCGTGCATTATCGTCGTGGGGAACCAGGAATTGTTGCCGTAAACCTCCGTCTGTCCCGTGCCGTCGGGGTTCATCTGGAACAGCGGCTGGGGATACAACTGCCCGCGATCATTATAGTCCCATCGGGTGTAAATTACTCTGCCGTCATCTGTTACGGTCGGATAATTCGAATGGACCTGGTCGAAGCCCACCCGGCGCATGTACCCGCCATCCTTGTCGCAGACGTAGAGGTTCGACACCTCCGTCCACCAGCAGTCCACCGTCTGTACGCAGCGGCTGGAGTTGAAGATGATGTTGCCATCCGGCAGATAGGCTCCCTCGTAGTCGGCAAAGCCAAGCCCGACCGTCAACTGCCGAACCTTGCCGGTCGCCGCGTCCATCTCGTAGAGGTGGTAATCGTCCTGGCGGTCGGACTTCTTCCAGGCAAACAATATCCGCTTGCCGTCGTAAGACACGTCCGGGTCGCGAATCACGCCGCCGGCGTCTTCGATCAGAGTGCGAGTCTTGCCGAGGCCCGCGTCCGCCTCCAGCAAACACAGGGCCGTGCCCGCCTTGAAGTGGCGCTCGGCCTGGGCGTCGGACTGGCCCTCGGTATAGGCGTAATGGCTGCCGCCCATGTCATAATGCTTGGTGTGAACTATCTTCGGGCACTTGGCCAGCAGCGGCGACAATCGCCTGGCCCGCCGGGCCTTGCAGGCCTTGACGTACAGATTCTTCCACCGGCCGTCCGTGCCGGGATCCCTGGCCTCAACAAGCCGCGCCATCTCGGCCGCCATTTCCCGCCCGGCCGGGCCAAGCTCGTCCAGCACGCGGGCAACCATTTTACGTTCCACGTCGAAGCTGGCTGGGTCGGAAAAACATACCTTGTCCTTGTCGGCCTGGTCTTTGTCCTGGGCAGACCAGTCGGCCAGAAGATCGTCCCAGGTAACGGCCGGCGCCACTGCCGACGGCCCACCCGCCGAAACCTGGACGGCCAAAACCAGCACGACAGCCAATGTGACCAAGGGTGGTAAGGCGTGGCGATCCGAGAGCATGATTACATTTCCTTTTCGATATCACTACTGTCCGGTTAAGGTTTTCGATCTTGATGTAACAGACATATTTTCAAGTTGTTGCGATTGAATATAGTGTTTTCGATTTCAACTTGGTTCGCCGTTTCGGCCATGATCTTTCCATCTCATCTTGGAAGGAGCGGGCCTATGAACGCCGGACAGACCATCTTCTCGCAACTGCTGGACTTCCTGCCGACCTACGAGTTCAACCGATGCGTCCGTCGATACCGCGGCAATTACCGCATGCGGCTGTTCTCTTGTCGCGATCAGTTCCTCTGCATGGCCTTCGCTCAACTGACCTGTCGCGAGAGCCTGCGAGACATCGAGACCTGCCTGCGATCCATGAGTCACAAGCTCTATCATGCCGGCTTCCGCGCGACCGTCGCCCGCAGCACTCTGGCCGACGCCAACGAGCTGCGCGACTGGCGCATCTACGCCGACTTCGCGGCCGTACTCATCGCCCGTGCCCGCAAGCTCTATGCAAGGGACAGCTTCGCCGTCGACCTGGAACAGACGGTCTACGCCTTCGACTCGACGACAATCGACCTGTGCCTGACGCTCTTCCCCTGGGCGAAGTTTCGCAGACGCAAGAGCGCCGTGAAGCTCCACACGCTGATCGATCTTCGTGGCAATATCCCTTGTTTTGTGTATGTTTCGGGCGGGAAAATGGCCGACGTGACCTCGTTGGACCTGCTGCCGATCGAGGCTGGCGCCTTCTACGTGATGGACCGCGGCTACACCGACTTCGGGCGGCTCTATCGCTTCACGCAAGGCATGGCCTTCTTCATCATCCGCGCCAAACGCGACCTGGACTTCGCCCGCCGAGCATATCGAGAGGTGGACAAGACCACCGGCCTGCGCAGCGACCAGACCATCATCCTGTGCGGACCAAAGACCTCGCGGCTGTATCCCGATTCGCTGCGGCGAGTCAGCTACTATGCCGCCGACATCGACAAGCGGTTCGTCTTTCTGACCAACAACTTCATCCTGCCGGCCCTCACTATTGCTCAACTCTACAAATGCCGCTGGCAGGTGGAACTGTTCTTCAAGTGGATCAAGCAGCATTTGCGGA
>JAUWQU010000762.1 GCA_030610965.1 Phycisphaerae bacterium | reverse complement strand
TGGGCTCCAGACTCGGGGCCTTGCCAGGCACCGTGCCTGCGGGTCTCTGTGCATACTACAGTGAAAGTAGTTACAGGAACATAACTTATGTGCATGTTCATTCACGTTCGCCAAACCATCATTGCACAACTTTAAGGCGGCAGGCAGGCCGCAACCAAAAGAAGAAGAAACGTCAGGTGGGGATTACACAGATTAAAGGATTACACAGATTCACAATTCAGATATGTCTTAATCTGTGTAATCCCCGTCTAAAGCTGTTTCTGTTCTCCGCGACCCCCGCGATCTCTGCGAGACATCTTCTTCTTTGGCGCGGTCAGAAGTACCGTTGCAGGTAGCGCTGGCTGGTTGCGTCCAGAGCGTTGAAGTCGGGCAGTTCGTAGGTGTTGCTGTCCACGTCGCGGAATAGCGCCCGCGTCGGCGAGAGCAGGCGGATCGAGTGGCGCCCGCGGAACTGGAAGATCGCTTCGCCTCGATCCGTCTCGGCCTTGATCGAAGCGATTCCGAACTCGTGACTGTATTCCAGAATGCGGAGGATTTTCGGATTGAATGCCTTGTCGCGAAGCTCGGATTCGGCGATCTCCCGACTGGCCGGGTCGAGTGCGCCCAAGTCGGTCAGCATGGCCAATTCCTTGCCGTCGGCAGTGCGGATGGAGACGTAGGCATCGGGCATCGACCAGGGGAAGTATCGCACGAGCCTGACGTCCGTCGCGGGCTCCTCGGCGCCGGCCAGGTGCGCCACCACTTGCCCCGCGGCGCTGCGTTCTATGCGGGTCACACGCGGCGAATCGCCGAAGTCCCGTGCCGGATTGTCGTCGCGCTGCCGGTCCATTATCGGTGTCCTCGCTTCTTCGCCCCGGTCGCCCCCACCGGCGCCGGTGCCGGTGCCGTGCCGCCGGCCAGGCCGATCGCCGATTGTGCTTCGTGCTGCATTGCCAGCAGCCTCGCGTACAGGCCGTCGGGCTTGTTCTCCAACTCCTCGTGAGTGCCCTTCTCGACCAGGTAGCCCTTGTCCAGCACGATCAGCCGGTCGGCCCGGCGGAGCGTGGAGAGCCTGTGGGCGATAGCCACCGTCGTGCGGTCGGCCGTGAGACGCTCGAGCGCCTCCTGTATGAGTTTCTCGGTTTCGGTGTCGACGGAGCTGGTTGCCTCGTCCAAAATCAGCACGGCCGGATCGTTGAGAATCGCGCGGGCAATGCTTATCCGCTGTCGCTCCCCGCCGGAGAGCGACTGGCCTCGCTCGCCCACGATCGTGTCGTAGGCGTCCGGAAAATCGAGGATGAAGTCGTTGGCGTTGGCTGCCCTGGCCGCGGCGATGATCTCGTCCATGGTCGCGCCCGGCTTGCCGTAGGAGATGTTCTCCGCCACGGTGCCGTGGAAGAGGAACGGCTCCTGGAGCACCACGCCGATCTTGCGGCGCAGGGCCGCAACGTCGTAGTCGCGGACGTCGACGCCATCGACGAGGATCCGGCCTTCCAGCGCGTCGTAGAACCGGCAGATCAGGTTCACCAGCGTGGTCTTTCCCCCGCCCGACGGACCTGCCAGGCCGACCATCTGACCCGGCTCGACCATGAAGGAGACGTTGTAGAGCACCTTGCGAATGCCGTCGTAGCTGAAGCTGACGTTCTGAAGCTCGATGCGCCCTTTGATGCTGTCGGCCTTTGTCGCGCCCGTGCGCGAGAAGATGGCAGGCTCGGTGTCCAGCACCTCGAATATCCGATGCGCGCTGGTGGCGGCCCGGTTGAACATCTCGTCCATGTGGGCGATCTCGTGGATCGGCCGCAGGAACATGGTCAGGAAGGCCTGGAAGGCCATAAGCGTGCCCATGTCTGTCTGCCCCTGGCACAGCCACCACCCGCCGACCAGCCAGACTATGATGCTGCCAAACCCGCTGGCAAACAGCATCAGTGGCGCGAAGACCGACCGGGCGCCGGAAATGTAGCGTTGCTCCTCGTTGAACAGCGCCGTGCTGCGGCTTTCGAAGCGGTCGACCTCGCGCTGTTCCTGGCTGAACGCCTTGATGACCCGGACCCCGGGCAAGGCATCGGCGACGACGGCTGTCATCTGCTCCCAACGGAACCACATCTGCCGAAAGGCCCGCCGCAAACGCTTGTGGAAGAAGATCATCAGGAACGTCATCAGCGGGATCGGCAGCAGCGTGAAGCACGCCAGGCGCCAATCCATAATGAACAGGCAGATGCCCACCGCGAAGAGCGTCAGGAACGCCAGCACGATCTCGATGACGGTGGAGGAAACAAACCGCCACAGCCGCTCGGTGTCCTGCGTGATGCGGCTGACCAGCGCGCCTGTCTGCCGCGTCGCGAAGAAGCTCAGCGACAGCTTGTGCATGTGTGCGTAAATCTTCTGGCGGATGCTGCGAGAAACCAGCGTGCCCAGGCCCAGAGACAGACGAAGCTGAAGGATCTGCCCGCCCAGGCGGAACACCATGAGCCCGGCCATGACACCAACGACCGTCAGCACCACGCCGTAGTTCGACGGGACGCCGTCTTTGGCGCCGAAGCCCTGGTTGATCAGCAGCTTTATCAGCCATGGTTGGGCCACGCCCATGCCCGTCATCGCAAGCGCCACCGCGAAGGCCGCGACCGCCCGGCCGGCGTATGGCCTGCCGAAATCGAGAAACTGGGTATATACTTGACTCAACCACCCCCAACATGTAGTGTTTCTGATCGTGGAGGATTACCCACGAACATTACTGGAACTGGAGAAGCGGTTCTC
>JAUWQU010000718.1 GCA_030610965.1 Phycisphaerae bacterium | reverse complement strand
GAGAACCGCTTCTCCAGTTCCAGTAATGTTCGTGGGTAATCCTCCACGATCAGAAACACTACATGTTGGGGGTGGTTGAGTCAAGTATATACCCAGTTTGCGGATTGCGGATTCACGTTTGTCGCGATTGAATCCGCAATCCGCGATCCGCAATCCGCAATAAAAAGCATCATTGCCTGCTGAGCTGCCGCATTCCGGCCGGGCTTCGTCGCCGCCAGGATTTGACCTCGCACACCCGGCGGAGCCTTGACCGGATTTGCTTTGGCTCCGCGGGCCGGCGGTGGTAGAATCATTGGGGAACGTTGATGGCGGCTCCCCCGGCACGGCCGCGGAAGATTCGCGCGGTCTGATGGCTCGCGTGAGGCCTGCCATCGGCCGAGACAGATTGCAGGATGACCACATGGCTTCTCACTGTAGCTTCGTTCGTCGAATGCCGCTCCTCGCGGCGGTCGTCGTTGGATTGCTGGTTCTGGGCGGGTGCAGCCGCGATCCGGCCTCGCCGGCAGCCAAGTCGGCCGGGGCGATGCGAGCGGGCCTCCTGAAGCAGCACGACCTCAAGGGCCGCGTGGCGATGATTGAGTTCGGCCTCTTCGACTGCGAGCTCAGCGGCGAGGGCCTCGACGGGATGGTCCTGCTCCACAAGCTCAACGTTCTTCCCGGCCTGGCGTTTCTGCGGGTGGAGGAGTCAAACGACGCCTTGGCCGTCGCCGCGTACTACAAGGACAAGGACCTCAAGTTCCCCGTCCACGGCGACCCGACCACTGACATGGCCGTGGCCTTCAAGGCCACGAGCAATCCGTCGTTTGTCCTTGTCGACAAGTTCGGGCGGGTGCGGTATCGCGGCAGATGGCCGGACAACAAGGATTTTGGCGATTGGATCGCCGCGATGCAGGCCGCCCCGGCCGACCTGGGCTCCGACGCGCCTATGTTCGGCGTAGTGAAGCTCGACGGCCCGACGCTCCTGGCGGCCACCAGCCTACCGGGCCTCGACGGGCAGACAATCGCCCTTGAACAGGCCATGGGCCCCGAGGGCATGGTCGCGGTGTTCGTCGACACCACCTGCCCGATCTCCGGCCAGGCGCTGGGCGACATGCCCAAGGTGGCGATCACGCTGGCCAAGGCGCAGATAAACAGCATCGTGGTGAACATCGACGGCGCCCCGGAAGTTGTGAAGAACTACTTCAGCAACAAGCCCCTGGGCGCGCCGGTGATCTACGACGCCACGGACGCCACCATGGACCGCTGGGACATCCAGTCCGTGCCGACGGTCGTGTACATCGCTCCGGACAAGACAATCGCCTACAAAGGCGTGGCCGCCTGGGCCCAGGTCGCAACGGCCATCGAAAAGGCCCGCCACCTGCCGCCCGGGACGATCAGGTTCTCCGCCCGCGGCACGAGCTATGGCTGAGGCAAGTGACCTTCCGCTGCCATGGCGGCAGCAAACAAAGCAGCTCAGCGGATGGAGACTTCCAGGCCCTCGCGGTCGAATAGGACGTTGACGCTGGCGCGCATGTTGGCGGGGTCGCGGACGAAGCTCAGGTAGTGCTCCAGCCGCTCGGCGCAGTTGAAGCTGTTGTGCGCCAGCACCACGCAGCCGGGGCGGATGCGGTCCCAGGCGGCCTGGAGGATCGTCAGGTAGATGCCCTTGCCCTGCTGGGCCGTGCCGTCGGCGTCGAGGTACATCAGGTCGATGGGTTCGGGGAAGTTCCGCGCGGTATCGACGGCGTCCTCGGCCAACACGCGGGCCGTGCCGGTCGGGTCGATCTTCCGCACGTTCCGCTCGGCGAGGGCGGCCTTGGCCGGATCGATCTCCACGGCCAGGAGTTGCCTTGCCCGGTAGCACGCCCCCGGCCCCACGGCCGCGCCGGCGTTGGAGATGAACGTGTTGCCGCAGAACACGCCCGCGGCGATCAGGTTCGCCGGCTGGGCGATGGCGTTGATGGCGTACAGCAGGCGCTGCATCCGCGGCGTGATGGCCGTCCAGGGAATCTCGAACGCGTCGCGGACGGCCTTTCGGTGGGCGAGCATTTTCTGGTGATCATACTTCGCGTGCGGCAGGATGCCCTCGGCCACCAGGGCCGACAGGGCCTCATCCACCACGGCGATCTCCCGGGCCGGCGGCTCCAACTCGCGGTGCGGCTTGGAGTACTCCATGCGGTACTGGTCGCAATCGGCGCTTCGGTACGTACTGGCCATGCTCGCGGGCTCCTGGTGGTATCGCTCGCCTCGCCCGGTGCCCAGGCGGCCCCGACGGCCCGGCCGGGCGCCGGACGGGGCCATTATCGCCGCGCCCCCCGCAGGCACAAGGCCCAAAAGCCCGTGTTGTTGGTATGACGGTGGCATACGACAAAGCGACGAGAAGAAGTAGATACTCCCGATGCGGCCCGACCTGGTACCCCCGCTGGCGGTGGGTGCAGTATACGCGCTGGCAAGGGGAGTCTTCCCGCCGGCTGACCTGGGACGACATGGTTGAGGACATGAGTTGAGCATAGACGGGGGAAGGAAACGCTTGACGAACCGGGAATATCTGCTATACTATCTCTTATGCTCGTTCGCCCACGGAGTGGGGGAGCCTGTGTCCCCTGCTCTGACGTGGCAAGGTCGCTGTTGCTTATGCGCACGTGCCTGGGGGGCCGAGCCAAGTTCTCGTCTGACTTCGCCCTGAGTGCTCCCTGCCGAGGGCGATTGCTCGACCGGCTCGACCAACGAGGAAAAGGAGACGCTCATGCTTACCGCACTGTTCCGGGTCGTCGGCGCGCCTGTGGCGCTGCGCTGTGTTACGGCGTTCGTGCTCCTGGCGACGTCCGCTTTGGGCCTTGGGGGCATCATCGACACCGTCCCGAATTACGGCCTCCTGCAGTTGGGGCAGGATGGGCACACCGGGGTTGGTGGAACCGGCGGGGAGGGAGGCGACGGCGGGGCTGGGG
>JAUWQU010000004.1 GCA_030610965.1 Phycisphaerae bacterium | reverse complement strand
GCGGCATGGGCGGCGATCTTGTACGCCACGCACCCCTGGCGGACGTCCTCCGGTCCGGGCAGCGCCAGGTGCTCGGTCGGGGTCACGTAGCAGAGGAAACTCGCCCCCCAGTACGCCGCGGCCATGGCGCCGATGGATGAGACGATGTGGTCGTAGCCGGGGAACACGTCGGTGACGATGGGCCCGAGAACGTAGAAAGGCGCCTCGTGGCAGACCTTTTGTTGGCGGGTCATATTCATCTCGATCTGGTCGAACGGCACGTGGCCGGGGCCTTCGACCATGATCTGCACGCCGGCATCGCGGGCCCGCAGGACAAGCTCGCCCAGCGTGTCGAGTTCGGCGAACTGGGCCTCGTCGGACGCGTCGGCCAGGCAACCCGGGCGCAGGCCGTCGCCCAGCGAATACGTCACGTCGTACTGGCGGCAGATGTCGCTTATCTCGTCGAACGCCTCGTACATCGGGTTTTCCCGGCCGTGGTGGACCATCCACTTTGCCAGCAGGCTTCCGCCTCGCGAGACGATGCCCATCTTGCGTTTGGCGATAAGTGGCAGGTGCTCGCGCCGCAGCCCGGCGTGGATGGTGAAGAAGTCCACGCCCTGGGCGGCCTGCTTTTCGATGGTGGCCAGGATGTCCTTGACGGTAAGTTCCTCGACGGGCTTGCTCACGATCATCGAGTAGATAGGCACCGTGCCGATCGGCACGGACGCGTTGGCGATAATGTGCCGGCGGATGTCGTCGAGGTCGCCGCCGGTGGACAGGTCCATCACCGCGTCGGCGCCGTACCGGACAGCCCACTGGAGCTTGAGCAGTTCGTGCGTCTTGCAACTGCTCAGCGGTGAAGCGCCGATGTTGGCGTTGATCTTGGTCGTCAGCGCCCGGCCGATGCCGCACACGTCCAGCCTGGCCGCGGACGAGTCGGCAGGGGCGAGGTGGCGAACGTTGGCCGGGATTACAAGCCTCCCGGCGGCCAGTTCGGCGCGTATGAATTCGGCGTTGCGGCCTTCCCGCTCGCCCACGCGTTTCATTTCCGGCGTGATCGTGCCGGCGATGGCTTGCTTGTACTGGGTCATACGAAACTCCTGTTGCTTCGCCCGGGCCGGTGGTGTCGGGCTCCGTGCGCACAATAAAGGCTGCTGCGCGAGAGCGGCCGGAGTCACGACGAGGCGTCGTCGATTTCCGTCCACTTCCCTACGCAACTCGCAAGCGCCTCCGGCACGTGCCGGCTGGGCGAAAACTCATTGATCAGGTTCCGAGGGTCTTCTCAGCGACGCCGGTCAAGCCGGCGACGCGCCCCTAGTGAACAAGGTAATCATAGCATGTTCTGTTCGGAAAAGAAGGTAATAGGTAGTAGGTAATGGGTAATAGGCAGTAGGGAAGGGCACGTCGAGCCGAAGGCTTATGCGCGAATCATCTCCGCGTCACTCCTGGCCGGTCATGCTTTGCAGGCGGTCGCGGAGTTCGGCGGCGTGTTCGTACTGTTCGGCCTCGATGGCCTGGGTGAGCTGGTCGCGCAGTTTCTGGATGGGATCGATGGGGATCTTGGACTCTACGTCTTTTTCCAGGGCCTTCAGGACGGCGAGTTCGCCGGAATGGGCCATCATCTTATTGCCGCCGAAGGCGTCGTAGAACGCCTCGATGTCGGCGATGCCCTTGCGGGCGGCGGCAAGGGCTGCCTTGAGCCGGCTGTTGTCCATCGCAAGCTGGGCTCGCGCGCGGGTGCGCATCATAATCACGTACGGGCGGTGCTGCTCCAGGATGTACTTGTCGGAGTTGTCGCGGGCGTACTTGCGGCAGAAGTCCATCAGGCGGAGGTTGCGCATCGTGTCGCGGTCGACACGCTCGTAGTCGCCCAGCACGAACTCGGCCAGGTAGCGATGGTAGTACATGACCCCCTCGGCCCGGAGCATCTCGCAGTCGGCCTCGTCCAGGGAGAAACCATCCTCCCCGCCGCTCTCCTCGACGTGCTTCTGAAGCAGGTACTCGTGGTAGGCCAGCAGACTTTCGTGGCCGTGAGGTCGCTGCCCGTCGGGCCGGCTGCTGGCTTCCATCTGGAGCATGCCCAGGTCAAGGCGGAGTTGGATCCTCTCCTGCCCGTCGGCGCCGACGATGCGGCGGGCGGTCACTTCGCCCGGCTTGTAGGGCCACTGGCTCAGGATGTGAGATATGTCGAGGCTCATCTCTCCATCCATTATATGGTTCCCGGGCCTTCGATAGGCGCCTCTTGGCGCCCGGACGGTCAGAACTTCACGTCGGAAATCTCGACCTGGAAGACGGGCGTCTCGCCGAGCAGGACGTTCCTGCCGATCCGATTGACTTGTATGAGGCTTGGGAAGGTCGCGCCGTTCTTGAGCGAGCGGTACTCGTAGCTGGTTACCGTGCCGTTTGAGCCGGGCGAGTCTGCCCCGGCCGTGACGTACTTGAGAATCCCCGTGGCCGAGCCGAAGTAGTACGCGACGGCCATGCGGTTGTCGCCTGTGACGCCCACGCGGATGACCGGCAGCCCGCCGACCTGGTCTTTCTGGGGGGTGCGGGCGCTCTCTTTGCCCTCCAGCAGGTTGTAAGGTCCGCGGAGGCGGTGGCGCAGAATCGCCAGCGCCGAGCCCATGCGCCGGCTGACCAGGCCGGTATTGACGCCCGCCTGGGCATTGACGGAGAACGTTCCGCCTGGCCCGGCTGTGGCCTTCCAGGTTCCTTGCGGCGTGGCGCCGGCAGCGGTGATTCTGTTGGCGCCGAGGTCAACGACCATTTTCTGGCGGTCGGTGTACTTATGACCGTCCTTGTCGTAAGTGGTTACGATGGCGACAAATGAGGCGCTGCCCAACCGCCCGCCGAACGCCTTGGCCCAGCCAAGGTTCTCTATCGAGGCAGAGACAACATCCGAGGCCGGGCCAAGCTTCATAGCCGCCTTGTGATACTCCACGCAGCCTGCCGGACATGCCGCGGCAAACAGACAGATCAAGCCAAGTCGGACAGTTCGCATTCGTAGCTCCTTCTCGCCACATCCACGCCACCCGGCGGCCGACGACCAGCCGTTGGCTCGCCGTCCACCCAAAACCTCCGCCGGAAGCGGTATTCTCGCATCGTCGCCCGAAGTTTGCAAGCGCCAACGCGCGACAACTCCGCGGGCGCGCGGCGCGGGCCGAAAGGGCATTTCTGGCGAGCCAGTGCCGTCGACCGTTGCCATACCGTGGCCGCGGTAGTTTTTCGGACTATTGAGGGCGCCAGCCTGATAGGGTATTGTGGTGAGGAACTTACCAAGCGTGCCTTACTGGACGCTGAAGCAGTACAATGAGAGCAAAGGGCAATTGGGGAGCGTGTCAGATTACGACACCTTCCTGCGCGAGCTTGACCGGGTATGGAAGCATTGCTTCCGCGTTCTCGTTCCCGGCGGCCGGGTTGTCTGCGTTGTGGGCGATGTATGCCTTTCCCGAAAGAAGAACAACGGCCGGCACACGGTCGTCCCCCTGCATGCCTCCATCCAGGAGCATTGCCGCGAGATAGGCTTCGACAACCTGGCCCCGATCATATGGCACAAGATCGCCAATGCTACACTGGAAGTCTCGGGCAACGGGGGCGGGTTCCTCGGCAAGCCCTATGAACCCAATGCCGTCATAAAGAACGACATCGAGTTCATCCTGATGGAACGAAAGCCCGGCGGATACCGAAGTCCGGTGTTCATCGAGCGGGCCTTCAGCGTCATTCCCGACAGGCTGCACAAGATATGGTTCAACCAGATATGGCGCGATGTTCCGGGGGCTTCGACCCGCAACCATCCGGCGCCATTCCCCGTTGACCTCGCGGTTCGCCTCATACGCATGTTCAGCTTTGTCGGCGACACCGTCCTGGACCCCTTCCTGGGTTCCGGAACGACCTGCCTGGCCGCGTGGCAGACGGGGCGAAACAGCATCGGCGTGGAACTGGACGAAGCCTATCTCGATGCGGCCGTCCGGAGATTCAGAAGGCAGACGAACACACTGACCAGCCATCACGTGCTGGAGGTGACAAAGTAGTTCAAGTCACAGGTTGGGCCATCCTTCGGGAACAACTTCAACAACCGCGTCGAGGAAGCACTGGGCAACGCAACGGACCTGAACACGGCCTTTCGCGAAGGGGCATTCGGCGAGAGCCCCAAGCCGTTCCTGGGGTTCTTCTTCGTCTTGGATGAGTGCCCGGAATCGACATGCCCTGTCAGCATCGACTCGCCGCATTTCCCAGCCCTGCCCGAGTTTGAGCATACCAGCTACGCCGCGCGGTATGAGGTACTTTGCCGGAAACTGGTTCAGGAGCGGCTATACGACGCCGCGGCACTGGTCCTGACGAACAAGAGAGACGCCCGGACGGGAGATTTCAGGACCACCGGTGAATTGACGGGTCCACGACGCTTTGCCGCCACGCTGGCTGGGAAGATTGCCGGCATGGCGACGGCCTGAGATCGGACTGCAAACGGGCCTTGCCGTCACGGCTTGCCGGGCAGTTCGGCCAGGGCGGCGTCGGCTTTGGCTTTGTCGGTCAGGGCGCGGATGTCGGCGACGACTTTGTCGATGCCGGCTCGGTACTGCTCGATCGCTTTTGCCTGGTCTGCGGGGGGCTTGTCCATAGCACCGGCCAGGACTGCGCGGAGGTCGAGCAGGCTCTTCGGCGCGGCCGCACCGAGCGTGCGGGCGGCGCGGTAGAGGCGGTAGGTCTGGTCCTGGCCGGCGAAGCGCCATCGGTTGGCCGGGGCCGGGGTGGTCAGGTCCGGCGGCACAGGGCGGAGGTCATCGAAGTACGGCGTCACGCCGTGGTAGCCGTCTTTTGCGATGACTGCCGACGGCTCGTGGAGAACGCGCTTTCGCTGCCAGTCGGCCAGTGGCAGGCTTGCTGAGAAGGTCGCCACCTCGCCCGATTTGCCGGCTCGCAGCGTTGCGACAAGCTCCGTGGCGGTGACGCGGACGGTCAGGCCGACGCGATGGGCGTCGCGATTCATCGCGTCGCGGACGCTCCGGGCGATGTCGGCCTCGACGGTCTTTGCGCCAAGAGAGCCGCCGTCGAGCACGAGCACCCGGCCGGCGCGGACGTAGACGTTGATCTGGCCGTTGGCGTCCTGCGGCAGCCGCCCCGGCCGGCGCGTATCGAGGATCACGCCGAATGCCAGTCCGCACAGGCCCTTGGTTGGGTTGCGTGAAAAGTCCAGCAGCGCCCCGACGGCCGGCTCGGCCGAGCCGCGATGCACGGGTCCGACGAGGTGCGCCGGCATCGGCTCTGCGGGCCAGTCCATGCGCAGGGCGTCCGGTGTGGGCTTCTCGCCGAGCGGAAGGTTGATGTTCGTTTGCGAAAGCGGCGTCTTCTGCGGCCAGCCGTAAGACCAAAGCGTGTCGCCCGTCTGCTCCCAGCCCCAGTCGACGTAGTGGTACGTGCTTCGCCTCTCGGCCAGCCAGGCCTTCCACTGGATATCGAGCTCGTCGAGGTCGCCATAGATTTCCTCCATGAGGCGTCGGTCGGCCTGGCGGATACGTCGGCCGGCCGTGGTCGCCGCGGCGAACAGGCCGTCGCGCCACAGCCGCCACTTCATCAGCCGATCCGGGTCGGTCCACATGAACTGCGTGTACAGGCCGCAGACGTTCCCTGAGCCGTCGGATTCGAGCAGGTCACGGATACTCCCGGGCTTTTGAGCCAACTCTCGCAGGCCGGCGTCCAATGGGTTGTTGATGGTGGGCTTGTCC
The DNA here is from genome assembly GCA_030610965.1 of Phycisphaerae bacterium. Taxonomy (GTDB): domain Bacteria; phylum Planctomycetota; class Phycisphaerae; order SM23-33; family SM23-33; genus JAUWQU01. Next base: position 13,983 of record JAUWQU010000004.1, on the reverse strand, counting down.
AGCACGCCGATGGTGAGCCGTCGCTTCCGCTCGTCGTAGACGTGATTGGCCAGGGCGTAGGTCACGCCTTCCAGGAAGCGGTTGGGCGTGTTTCGGCACGAGCCGGTCAGGCAGGCCTGTAGCAGGTGAAGGTTCTCGTGGATGATCAGCTCTCGCTTGTGGTAAGTCAGCGAGCCGCTCGGGTAGTTGTACGCGGCCTTGAGGAAGTCGAACGTCACCCCGCCGCCGGAATGGTTCCAGCGGAATCCGCCGTCACTGAACGTCGCGTCGCGCATCGTCGTCAGCGACTTGCCGTAAACGAACACCATTCGACGCCGGTCGATACCTTCCGGCTCGCCGCCCATCACCCACACCGCGTGTGGGTAGGCGAGTTCCGCCCAGGTGAGGCACTTGCGGGCCCAGCTTTCGCCCATGTCGGTCTTGCACGCGAAGTGCCGGCTGACGTACCACTCGAAGCCGGGCGTGTTGCGCACCTTGCCGTCGGAGAAGTTCGGCGGGATATCCTGGCCGGTCTTGACGATGGTGATGCTTCGCAGAGTGCTGGTTCGCCCGCTGACGACCAATTTGACGGGAGTTTCCTCCGGTGCCGCCACCGCCGCCGCGGCCGGCGGAACTGCCGTCCACCATGTCAACATGCAGACGCACGCAGCCGCCGCGCCGCGACCCCACAGCCGCGCCGCCAGGCCGGCGACCGCCCAGCCAAACCAACCGATTCTTCCCATCGATAGACTTCGCATCGACAAACAACTCCGCATACCGATTCCAACCGCCATTATACGCAACACCCCCGCGCCCCCAACCGACCGCCGCGAAAAGGCTCCCTCCGCCCGGGCTCTTGCGTTTGGGCCGGGGGATGATACGCTCTTCGGGTCTTGCGATTTTCGACTGTCAGCCCAGAGTTTCACCGGAGACGTTCGTGGCCGAGAAGACCAAAGCGAATACCAAGAGGTTCGCCCATGCGTCGCCGTACTCTACGTGGATCGCCATTGCCATGCTCCTGCCGTTTCTGGTCGTGCTCGTGGCGTTGGTGTGGGCGACGGGTCGCGTGTTTGTGTGGTATGCCGTGGCCGTCAACGTCACGACGTTTCTGCTGTACTGGCAGGACAAGTCCGCGGCCAAGAAGAACATCGGCCGGGTGCCGGAGTTGGTTCTGCACGCGCTGGCCCTTGCGGGCGGCGTGCCGGGGGCGCTGCTGGCACAGCGGGTCTTCCGCCACAAGACGCGAAAGTGGCAGTTCCAGGCCATTTTCTGGCCGAGCGTAGCGCTTTACCTGGCCATTACGGCCTGGGGGATGGCCGGCATACTGACCGCCCACGGCTGGCGCGGGCAGATGTGGACGGCCTTCGGGGCCGGGGTGCTCGCGGCGATCAACGTGGCGGCCTTCGTGCTCGAACCGATGCGATCCCGCAGCCGGGTCAAGGCGGCGCGGGTGATCCTCGTCACTCTGGGCGGCGGGCTCGGCGCGGCCTTTCGCGACCAGCGTGGCGCCGGCGCCGCTTGGCTGCCGTACCTTGCGGCCACGGCGCAACTCAGCGCGGCACTGGTGCCGGTGATGATGGCCGTCAAGTCGATGATAACCTGAATTTCTCGGTGGTGGACAACTGCATGAATGACAACTCGCCTATCCGCCTGCTGGACGACTCGCCGAGGGACGGGGGCCAGGTCGCCGCGCCTCCCCGGCCGGGATTCGTCCGCAGGCAGGTCGATCTGCCGGTTCGCGGTGACCGGCTGCACGTCGTGCTGGAGGTGGCTGAGGACAGCACGGCTCGGCTGGCGGAGGTCGTCCCGGTTATCCGCCGTATCGATGATCGCATTATCCGCTCGTGCCTGGCCCAGGCCGCCGAGGCCGGTAGAGAGCCGCTCTGCCGCAGGGGCTGTCAGCCGTGCTGCCAATCGTATCTGTTGGTGCTTTCCCCGGTCGAGATGTATTACCAGATGGAGTTGCTCGACAGCTTGGAGGCCCCGCTGGCGGCGGGCGCGCGACAGTGGTTTGCCCGCCACGCCGCCGAGATTCGTCGCTCCGGCCTGCTGGACCGACTCCGGAACCTCGGCCCGCGCGACAGGCCGTTGGATATCATCCAGCAGTGGTTCAACCGCCAGGAAGGCAGGACCTGCCCATTTCTCGATGTCGCCGAGGGCGTTTGCCGCATCTACGAGGACCGCTTCATCTGCTGTCGGGAGTTTCATTCCCTGCGTCCGCCGGCCGACTGCGCACGCCACGAGACGAGCCGGCTGGCGATTACCCCAAGCCTGCTGGATATGCCCTGCGACCTCGAGGCCCGTCTGACCGGCCAGCCTGTCGGGGCGATTACCATGCCCGCGTTGCAGCTCTGGTACGAGATCCGCACCGTCGAGGCCGCCCGCGCCTGGCCGATGCCGCAACTGGCCGACGAGCTTCTGGCCGCCCTGGCCGGTGCGGCCGCGCAGGCACAACTACTGCGAGCATCAGTTACCGTCGAGCGGCCGGCAAAGCCGTGACATCGGGGGTCCGGATTGGTATAGTCGATTACCCGGCGTTGCCAGCGGCGGCGGGGATTTGGCTTTGGCCGTGACGGGCGTTTTGAGGCCCGGCCCGCCGCAACTCGCGAGGTGTCTGGATGAGCCTGACAATCCTGGGTCAGTTCCTGAAGAACCCCAAACACATCGGCGCGATCGCGTCGAGTTCAAAGGGGCTTTCGCGCACGATCGTCTCAGATATCGGCATCGAGTCGGCATCGGTGATCCTGGAATACGGGCCCGGGACGGGCGTGTTCACCCGGCAGATCCTCAAGGTAAAGCGCCCCGAGGCCGTCTTCGCCGCCATCGAACAGAATCCGATGTTGGCGACGCAGTTCCGCCTGGAGTTTCCGGACGTGCCGCTTTACGAGGACTCGGCCGAGAACGCTCCGGGCATCGTCCGCCACCTCGGCGCCGACAAGGCTGACTGCGTGGTCAGCGGTCTGCCATGGGCCGCCTTCGACGACGGGCTCCAGGACCGTCTGCTGCAAGCCACGCTGGAGGTTCTCCGCGAGGGCGGCACGTTCGTCACGTTCGCATATCTGCAAGGCCTGCTCCTGCGGTCTGGCAAGCGTTTCCAGCAGAAGCTCAAGGCGAACTTCTCTCGGTTAACCCGCAGCCGGGTGGTCTGGTGGAACCTCCCGCCGGCGTTCGTTTACCGCTGCGAGAGATAGGCGGGCCTGTTCGCTTCATCGATGCAGGAAGATACCCCCGAGCGTCCGCGTTTCCGCGGTCAAGTTGTATCGCGGGCGCGCCGGCTCAGCCTTCGAACTTGCGGATCAGCAGGCAGGCGTTGTGGCCGCCGAAGCCGAAGCTGTTTGACAGGGCGACCTTGATTGTGGCTTCTCGCGGCGTGTTGGGCACGTAGTCGAGGTCGCACCCGTCGTCGGGGTTTTCCAGATTCAGCGTGGCGGGGACCACGCCGTCCTCGATGGTCTTGGCACAGGCAATCAATTCGACGCCGCCCGAGGCGCCGAGCATATGGCCGGTGGAACTCTTGGTCGACGAGGCCAGCAGGCCGTTGTAGGCGTGCTGGCCGAAGGCCTTCTTAAGGGCGAAATTCTCGGCCTTGTCGCCGAGTACGGTGCTGGTGCCATGCATGTTGACGTAGTCGATGTCCTCGGGGTTGACCTCGCCGTCCTCGAGGGCCTGGGTCATGGCCTGTATGGCGCCCTTGGCCTCGGGGTCGGGTGCGGTTATGTGGTAGCCGTCGGCGCTGGAGCCGTAGCCGATCAGCTCGGCGTATATCTTCGCGTCGCGGGCCAGGGCGTGGGAAAGCTCCTCGATGACCACCACGCCGGCGCCTTCGCCCAGCAGGAAGCCGTCGCGGTCTTTGTCGAAAGGCCGGCTGGCCCTTTCGGGCTCGTCATTGCGGGTGCTCAGGCCCTTGAGGGCGCAGAAGCTGGCCAGGCCGATGGGCGTCAAGGCGGCCTCGGAGCCGCCGGTCAGGGCGATGTCGGTTCCGCCGCGCTGAATAATGCGGAAGGCCTCGCCGATGGAGTTTCCGGCTGAGGCACAGGCGGTGCAGACCGAGAAGTTCGGTCCGCGAAGCCCCCAGATGATGGAGATGTTGCCGCTGGCGGCGTTGCCCATCAGTTTGGGGACGGTCAGCGGGCTTATTCGCCCGGGGCCCTTTTCGAGCATTCTCTTGTGCTGGTCTTCGAGTTCCTGGAGCCCGCCGATTCCGCTGCCGACGATGACGGCGCATTTGTCAAGCTGTTCGGCGGTGAAGTCGAGCCCGCTGTCGGCGACGGCTTCGATGGCGGCCTGGACGGCGAACTGGGCGAACCGGTCCATTCGCCGGGCTTCCCTGGGATCGACCAGGTCCGACGATACGGACTTCCAGTTCTGGACCTCGCCGCCGATCTGGGAGGCGAACGGCGCGGGGTCGAACCGTGCTATGCGACGGATGCCACTCTTGCAGGCCAGCAGATCCGCCCAGAACTGCCCAACATTGTTGGCGAGCGGATTAACCGTACCCAGGCCCGTCAGTACGACGCGGCGTTTGGCCATTGAAACCGGACCTCAGGCACTCAGGCCTTGCTGGAGTGCTCCTTGATGTAGTCAATGGCCTGCCCGACGGGCTGGATTTTCTCAGCCTCCTCGTCGGGAATGCTCATCTCGAACTCGTCCTCGAACTCCATCACGAGCTCGACGGTGTCCAGAGAGTCGGCATTGAGGTCATTGACGAACGACGTTTCCCGGGTGATCTCGCTCTTGTCGACACCCATTTGCTCGGAAACGATCTCGATTACCTTCGCTTCGATTTCTTCCGACACTTTGATACCTCCCTGAAGATTCCAAGGATTACGCTTTGTCTTACACTATCTCTAACCTATTGCAAAAACGCCCGCGCCTCTGCGGGCGGCGTACTATAGCTTGGCCGCCCCGGCCATGCAATAAACATCTCCCGCCCAAGCGGGACAAATTATCTAGGTGTGCATCCCGCCGTCGACGCTGAGCACCTGCCCGGTGATGTAGCTCGATGCGTCCGAGGCCAGGAACGCTACCGCCCGAGCGATGTCCGACGCCTCGCCCATTCGCTTCATGGGGATCATCGACAGGGCGATGTCCTTGGCCTGCTGGGCCAGGGCGTCGGTCATTTCCGTGCGGATGAAGCCCGGGGCCACCGCGTTGCAGCGGACGCTCTTGCCCGCCAGTTCGATGGCTGTGGTCTTGGTCAGGCCGAGCAGGCCGGCTTTGCTGGCCGAATAGTTCGCCTGCCCGCGGTTGCCCTCAAGCCCGCTGTAGCTGGCCATGTTGACGATCGACCCGCCGCGCTGGCGGACCATGTATCTGCTGACCGCGCGCGTGCCGTAGAACGCGCCGTAAAGGTTGACCTTCAGAACCAGGTCCCAGTCCTTGTCGTCCATCCGCATCAGCAGACCGTCGCGGGTGATGCCGGCGTTGTTGACCAGCAAGTCCACGTGGGCGTACTTCTCGGCCGCGGCGTCGACCAGGGCGGTGAAGCCCTCGCTGTCGGTCACGTCGAGCTTGCGGCAGTCGAGCTTCTCGCCCGGCGAGCCGAGGTCGGACTGCATTTCGGGGAACTTCTCTTCGAGCAGGTCCACCGCGACCACGGTCATGCCCAAGGCCAGCAACTCGCGGCAGACCTCGCGCCCGATGCCCCGGGCCGCGCCGGTTACGATTGCCACCTTGTCGCTATCAGCCATTTCGCGTTTCTCCGCTCCCTGCATCCTTGAGCTATTGCTTTGCCAATTCCTCGATGGCCTGGAGGCTGTTGAGGCTGACGAAGTCGGCCCGGCGGTTGATCCGTCGCATAAGTCCGGCCAGGACCCGTCCTGAGCCGATCTCGTAATACCGTTGAACGCCTTGAGACTCAAGCATTTCCATCGATTGCTGCCAGCGGATCGCCTCGGTGAGCTGGGCGATGAGCTTTGGGGCGATTGCCGCGGCGTCCTGGTAGACCTGGGCGTCCACGTTCGCCACGACCCCCATGGCCGGGGTGCGGAAGCTTTGGCGGGCAAGGGCTTCGGCGAGCCCTTCGGCCGCGGGGGCCATGATCCGGCTGTGGAAGGCCCCGGCGACGTTCAGCGGCACGGCGGCTCTCGCGCCATGCTCTGAGGCCAGTTGTTCGACCCGTTTGCACGCCGCCAGCGAGCCGGAGACGACTATCTGCCCGGGGCAGTTGAAGTTCGCGCACGTCAGCGGCTCGCCCTGGGCGGCCGCGGCCACGAGGGCCTCTGCCTGGGGCTCGTCGAGGCCGATGACGCTCACCATCCCGGACTCCACGGCCTTGGCGGCCTGCTGCATGAGTTGGCCGCGCCGGGCGACAAGTCTTGCCGCATGCTCGAGGTCGATGGCGTCGGCGGCGTAGAGTGCGGTGTACTCGCCGAGGCTCAGGCCGGCGGCGAAAGCAGGGCGGATGGCGGCGTATTTCTCGGCGCCGAGCACTTCGCCCATGACCGCCAGCGTCGCGGCCGAGACCGTGAAAATGGCGGGCTGGCATATGTCGGTGCGGGCGAGTTGGTCCTCGGGGCCCTCGAGGCAGAGCTTCCGCAACTCCAGCCCGGTGGCTGCTTCGGCCCTGTCGAAGACGCTCCGGGCGGACGCGAACGCCTCGCAGAGGTCCTTACCCATGCCGACGTGCTGAGCGCCTTGTCCGGGAAAGAGGAATGCGGTTTTCATGGCGTCGCTTTCGTGTCGCGGAGTCGGGCAGCTAGAGTTTGACGATGGCACCGGCCCAGGTCAGCCCGGCGCCGAATGCCACCAGCATCAGCGTCGAGCCCGGCCCGATTCGCCCCTCGTCGCGGGCTTGCTGCATGGCCAGGGGGATGGACGCCGCCGAAGTGTTGCCGTAGATGTCGATGTTGACGAAAACCTTCTCCTGAGGAAAGTTGAACTTGCGAGCCGCCGATTGGATGATCCGGCTGTTGACCTGGTGAGGCACGACCATGTCGATGTCGTCGACGGTCAGGCTGCACTTTTCCATGCAGTCGCCCAGCAGCCACTGCATTTTCTCGACGGCGAACTTGTAGACATCCCGGCCGCGCATCTTTATGTAGTGCTCGCGATTGCCTACGGTCTCCAGCGAGGCCGGGCTTCGCGAGCCGCCGGCCGGCACGTGAATGAAGTCCCAACCGTTTCCGTCGGCGTGAAGGACTGAATAGAGCAGCCCGCGGTCGGTGTCCTCGGTTCCTTCCAGGACCACTGCGCCCGCGCCGTCTCCGAACAGAACACAACTGCCTCGGTCGGTGTAGTCGGAGAACTTGCTGAGCGTTTCTGTGGCGATTACCAGCACGCGTTTGTAGGTGCCCGTCTCGATGAACTTGCCGGCGACGCTTAGGGCGTAGACGAACCCGCTGCACGCGGCGCCTATGTCGAAGGCCGGGACGTCCTTGGCGCCCAGGTCGTTCTGGATGCAGCAGGCGGTCGAGGGCATGGTCATATCAGGCGTGACGGTCGCCACGATGATAAGTTCGATGTCCTGAGGCGTGAGCTTGGCGTCGGCCAGGGCGTTCTTCGCGGCGATGGTGCCGAGTGTGCCGGTGGACTGGTCTTCGGACGCGATGCGTCGTTCCCTAATGCCGGTTCGCTGGGTGATCCATTCGTCCGACGTGTCGAGGAACTTCTCGAAGTCGGCGTTGGTGAGCACTTTTTCAGGCACGGCTGCCCCAAGGCCGATGATTGCAGCGCGAAGCGGCCTAGGCATTGCTACTCCTGTAAGACGCGGGCGTTCCCTGGCCTTCGCCCTGGCTGATCAGTTCGACTATCTTCTGGTTGACCTGGAAATTGGCGAATTCTTTCGCTACTCGGACGGCGTTCATGATGCCACGGTGGTTGCTGGCGCCGTGGCAGATGATGCTGATTCCCGCCACGCCGAGCAGCGGCGCGCCGCCGTATTCGTTGTAGTCGTACTTGCCCATAAGTTGCCGGGCGGCCTTCTGGATGGCCGGGGCGTGTTCCGGCAGGCCCCCCAGCAACTCTCGGATGATCGCCTCGCCGACGCTGATGGCCATGCCCTCGATGAGCTTGAGCACGACGTTGCCGACGAATCCCTCGCAGACCATCACGTCGCAATCGCCGCTGAAGAGGTCCCGGCCCTCGACGTTGCCGACGAAGTGGAGGTTCTTGTCGGCCTTGAGAAGGTCGCGTGTCTCCCTGACCAGGGCGTTGCCCTTGGCTTCTTCCTCGCCGATGCTCAGCAGGCCCACGCGGGGTTTCTTGACGCCGCCGATGGCCTGGACGTAGACCGACGCCATGATCCCGTACTGGTAAAGGTGCGCCGGGCGGCAGTTGACGTTCGCCCCGACGTCGCAGACGGCCACGGGTCCGGCGGGGGTGGGGGTGATGACGGCTATTCCAGGCCGATGCACGCCGCGCAGGCGGCGGAGGCGCATCTGCGCCGCGGCCACGCAAGCGCCGGTGTTTCCGGCTGAGAGACACGCGTCGATCTCGCCGTCGCGGTGCATTTCCGCCATGACGGCGATCGAACATCGAGGCTTTGCGCGGAGGCTCTCTACCGGCGGCTCGTCCATGCCGAGCGTCTGGTCGGTGTGTCGGATCTCGACGTGATCGGTCGGATCGGCGGACTTGTTCAGGCAGTCCTCGATCATCGGCTGAAGCCCGACAAGCACGATCTTGTCGCCCTTGGCGAGCAGTTCACGTGCTACAACAGCACCTTTGACCACCTCGGCGGGGGCGAGGTCGCCACCCATTGCATCGATGCCAATCCGCACGGATTAGCTCTCCTTCTTGATTTCCAGGCTCAGCCCGGGTCGAACGAAACCGCAGTTCTCACAGGCCGCGTGCGGGAGCTTGGGCGAATTGCACTGCGGGCAGTCGACGTAGTTTACGGCCTTGAGGGCGTGATGGCTGCGACGCTTTCGCGTGCGAGCCCGAGACAGTTTCTGTGTCGGTAACATGATTCCAATCCTCTACAAGCAAAACGCTTAGGCTGCAATCCCGATCGGCCTTGTTGCGGCCCGAACGATCGGACTATGCAAAAGGCAAGCCCGAGAACCTAGGCGGAACGGACAGTTTTGTCAAGCAAAAACAGAAGGTCTTAGCTCCTAGTTCTTAGATCTTAGGCAGCGCCATCAGAAACCCAGGGATAACAGTCCCTGGGCGCTAAGACCTGATTCTTCTCCGCGCCCTCTGAGATAAATCTGTTTTTTCTGTTTGTGGCAACAGGGGCGGCACCACTGGGACTCACGGGCAAGATGCCCGTGCCACGCCTTTCGACCGGACCCGACATCCATCACCCGCCGAACTCGCGCGCCGCCCGGACCATTGCGCGGATGTTCTCCTCGGGCGTCGTTTCCGGCAGGGCGCAGCCGGCGTTGAGGACGAATCGCGGCGTGTCTGCAAATACTTCCAGCAGGTCGCGGGTCGCGCTTTCCACCTCTGCCGGCGAACCCAGAGCGAGCACGCCGGATGGGTCGATGTTGCCGAAGAACGCCGCCTTGGAGCCCAGGGCGTCGCGGGCCGCGACCGCGTCGGTCTTGTAGTCCAGCTCCAGGCCGTCGGCGCCTGTGCGGACCATGTCGGCCAGGATCGCCTCGGTTGACCCGCAGATGTGCAGCACGTACTGGCACCCGGCCTCGTGGGCAGCCCGCGCGACACGCCGCTCGTAGGGCATCGCCCAGCGGCGGTACATGTCCGGCGTGATCATGCTCGGCCCGGCCGGGCTGTCGCCGCTCGATACCATCGGCACCTGCGTCTGACTCATCAGCCGCACGAAGCGGCACGAAACCTCCGTGCAGTACTCCAACAGCGCCTCGCAGTGGGGCTCGTCGCCTTCGGTCAGCAGGTCGACCATCCACCGCTCCGGGCCGCGGATCATGCTGGCCAGCGAGAACGGCGCCTGGTCGCAGTTGCCGCGGACATACACGTCGCGCCCGCACCGCTCGACGAGCCGCTCGGCCGCTTCCAGCCAGATGTCCACCCGCGGATGGTTCCGCAGGTCCGGCGCGGGCCTATCGTGGATGTCCTCCAGCAGGTGCAGGCACCCGGCCGTGGTGCGGGCGGGCTCGTGCTCGGGGAAACTCACCGGGGCCCCTACCGCGTCGGCGAGTGTGGCGGTGTCGATGTCCAGCAGGATGCCGTCCAGTTCGTACTTCTCGGCCGCCTGGAGGTGCGCCTCGGCGATCTTCTCCGCGCTCCAGCGATACTCAGCCTGCGTGAAGCCGGCCTCGCGGGCCGCGGGCATGAAGTTGTGCAGCATGATCCCCGCGCGGTCGGGCTTCCGGCCTGCCATGGCTGCGGCGATTCGTTCGTATCCGTTCATTTATCCCATCGCCTTTCGCCGATCCTCGGCCCGCAGAAGCCCCTGGAGCAGAAGCACGCCGGCGGCGAAAGCCACGCACGATCCGACGTCCGCGGCGATCCACCAGGCAGGCATGGCGCAGGCCAGGCCGAAGGCGCCCGAACTCACCGACGAGGCCGGCAGGAGAAAAGCCTGAAGCGTGATAAGCGGCGCGTATCGCCGCACGTCGCGGGCCATGGCGATAAGCAGCACGCCGTACAGCATGAACAGGCCGGAAACCAGCCGGGCCAGGTATTCGGCGATGGGCGCAACCGGAAAGCCCCCCATGCCGAGCCACTCGTGCCCGGCATGCATCCACTGTGCCGGCATGAGCATGGGAAAGCCCGCGCTGGCGCACGCAAGCCCGCACACCCACAGAAGAATCTTCAGCATTCGCTCGTTCGAAGGCATCGCGCCACCTTGCTCGGCATCCTGGCCCCGGAGGCCAGGCCAATCGCCCGGGGCCATAGGCCCTTCTACGACAAACGCCCGGCCTTTGGAAGAAACAAGGCCCACTAACCCGCGACCACCCCGTAAGAAGCCCGACCGAAGGCGTCCGGGCCGGTAGGATGTGCGTAACAACCGCACCGCGGCGCTTTTCGACCTCAGGCAGTCGCCTTGACCCGGACCGGCCGGGATGCGATACTCATTGGGCTGGCGACCCGGCCCGCGTGCCGGCAGGGCCTGTTTAACGCTCATTGCACTGGTAACGTATATGCTGAAATTGCTTAGGAAGTTGTTCCTGTTCATGATCGGCGGCAGCCGGAACGATCGAATCGTTCGCGGCAGGCTGCGCTTCGTTCGCGAGCAGATCAACCCGCTCGCCGAGAAGATCGCCGCACTGACCGACGAGCAGTTGCGCGCTTACAGCGACGAGGTCAAGGCCCGCGTCGCCAAGGGCGCCAGTCGAAACGAGGTCAAGCCCGAGGCGTTCGCGCTTGTCCGCGAGGCGTCGTGCCGCGCTCGCAACCACCGGCAGTTCGACGTGCAGCTCGTGGCCGGGTCCGTGCTGGACGACGGCTGGGTCGCCGAGGAGGCCACCGGCGAGGGCAAGACCATCGCGTGCTACCCGGCAATCTACATGGCCTACCTCAAAGGAATGACGACGCACGTCGTGACGGTCAACGACTACCTCGTCCAGCGCGACGCCGAGTTCGCCAAGCCGATCTTCGAGATGCTCGGCGTGTCCGTCGGATACATCGCCTCCGAGATGCCCACCGCCGGCCCGGAAGCCGAGCCGCGCCGCCAGGCCTACACCTGCGACGTCACTTACGGCACGAACAGCGAGTTCGGCTTCGATTACCTGCGCGACAACATGAAGACGACCGCGGCCGACCAGATGCAGGGCTCGCTCGACTTCGCGATTGTCGACGAGGTGGACAGCATCCTCATAGACGAAGCGCGCACGCCGCTGATTATCTCCGGCCCGGCCTACGGGCAGACCGACCGCTTCCGCAAGGTCGACGCCGTGGCGCGCGAGGTGATCAGCCGCAACCGCCCGTGGGATCAGGTCAACAAGCGCGTCGAGGCGATAAAGCGCGAGATCAAGGCCCTCAATGGCGAGAAGGCCAAGGCCAAGGGCGAGAAGGTCAAGCAAGTCGAGGAGAAGATAGCCCAGGCCGAGCAGCGGCTCGACCAGGCCGACGCCGACCTGGCCAATGAGACCAAGCACTACGAGGTCGAGTTGGACAAGAAGTCCGTCCACATGACCCACGAGGGCGTCGGGGCCGCCCAGGAAATCGCGGGCGTCGGCAGCTTCTATGTCGGCTCGAACATGGAATGGCCCCACCTCATGGACAACTCCCTGCGGTCGCACCTGGTCTACGAGAAGGACAAGGACTACGTCGTCCAGCAGGGGCGGGTGATTATCGTCGACGAATTCACCGGCCGGCTCCTCGAGGGGCGCGAGTGGTCCGACGGCCTGCACCAGGCGGTGGACGCCAAGGAGCGCGTGCCGATCAAGGAGGAAAACCAGACCCTCGCGACGGTCACGCTCCAGAACTACTTCAAGCTTTACAACAAGCTCGCCGGCATGACCGGAACGGCCATGACCGAGGCGGGCGAGTTCATGAAGATATACAAACTCGACGTCGCGTCGATCCCCACGCACCGCCCGGTCAACCGCGTCGACCACGAGGACCGCATTTACGGCACGGTCCAGGCAAAGTACGACGCCATCGTCGAGGAGGTCAACACCGCCAGCAAGGCCGGCAGGCCCGTGCTTGTGGGCACCACGAGCATCGAGAAGTCCGAACTGCTCTCGGAGATGCTCAAGCGCCGTTACGGCATCGAGCATTCCGTGCTCAACGCCAGGCCGGAAAATGCCGGGCGCGAGGCCGACATCGTCACGTCCGCGGGCGAGCGGCACCCGCTGAAGAAGGACTCCAAGACGATGGTCGGCAACGTGACCATCGCCACGAACATGGCCGGGCGCGGCACGGACATCAAACTCGGCCCGGGCGTGGTATACGACAAGTGCCGCGTCCCGCCGGTCGAGAAACTCCGAGAACTAGGCATCGAGCCCGAACCTCTGTTTCCCTCGGGCACCAACAAGTGCTGCCTCTACTGCGAGCAGTACGACGCGGCCACGAATTGCTCCCACTGCTTCAAGCCGAAGCTTGACGCCGACTTCCCGGCCCGCGGCCGCACGGAGTGCCGCCAGGTCGTGCCGTGCGGCCTGCACATCGTCGGCACGGAGCGGCACGAGGCGCGGCGCATCGACAACCAGCTTCGCGGCCGATCCGGGCGACAGGGCGACCCCGGCTCCAGCCGGTTCTTCCTGTCCCTTAGGGACGACCTGATGTCGATTTTCGCCGGCGAGTGGACGCTGAAGGTTCTCGGCTGGCTCGGCCTGCAGGGCGACATGGCCATCGAGGACCGCCGGGTCTCCAAGGGCGTCGAGCGTGCCCAGAAGAAGGTCGAGGAACGCAACTTCGAGATCCGCAAAAACCTGCTCGAGTACGACGAGGTGATGGACCACCAGAGGCACACGTTCTACTCGCGCCGCCAGAAAATCCTCGAAGGCGTCGAGCTGCGCGAGCAGGCCTGGGAGATGATCACCAACTCCGCCGCCGAAGCCGTCGAGAGCTACCTCGACGGGCAGTACCCCAAACGCTGCATCGCCGAGTGGGCCAGCAAGCTTCTCCAAATGCAGGTCAGGCCAGAGCGGATCAACGCCGAGAATCCCGAGGACCTGCCCAGCCTGGAAGCCGACCTGAAAAAGCAGGCCAAGGAAGAGGCCAGCGCCGTCATCGACGTGACCCTCGGCGAGTACATGGACGAGGAAGCCGACGCCGGCGAGTGGGACCTCAAAGGCCTCAGCAGTTGGGCCATGAGCCGCTTCAACGTCCAACTCTCCCAAAACCAGCTTCGCAAGATGACGCCGCGGGACGTCGCCAGCCAGCTCCTCGACGCCGCAGCCGAGAAAATAGACGAAATCGACCTCACCCCGCTCGGTCAGTTCCTGGCCGAGGACTTCGCCAAGTCGTCGCTGGCCGAGTGGGCCAAGGGGCGGTTCCTGATCGACGTCACGCCCGATCAGCTCGAGGGCGACCAGGCTTACGTGCAGAAGGTGCTGATGGACAGGGTCAGCGCCCAGTACCTCCGCCGCGAGATCGAGTACCCAGTCGAGTACGTTATGGAAGTTACGGTCGGCCAGGCCGGGACTGACAACGTCTACGCCCTGCAATTCCTCGTCGACTGGGCCAACGCCAAGTACC
>JAUWQU010000252.1 GCA_030610965.1 Phycisphaerae bacterium | reverse complement strand
GGGATCTTGATGTGTCGGCTGGCTCGTGATACTCTTTGCCAATGCCTCGACCGTTACGACCTGCAGAAAAGAACCAATCGAAACCACAAGCAGCACGTAACATACTATTAAAACAGAAGATAAAATAGTTCTGACCCGTTTGTCCGTTCCATCTGCCGCATCGCCCGCAAAACAGAAAGCCGGCGCCTTCTCGTCACCAGCCTGTCAGGATGGCTCAAGATGGTCGTCGAGTAGCTTGTCGGGCGGACCGCCGATTCCCTGAAGAGGCCTGCGAGAAGCCTGGCGATTGACCCCCGGCCCGCGGGGGGATAGAGTGACAGATTGCGGCCGGGCGCGGGTTTTGGGTATAGGGCAGTGAGCGAAGAACTGCGGCCTCAAGGCCGGCCCGGCGAGGAGTTGTTATGTCTTTTGATGAACTAAGCGCCGCGTCGCTTGGCGGCGAGACACTGACGCGTCAGCAGTGCCGGCTGGTGCTGGGTTGTCCGGATGAGGACATCCTGACGCTGCTGGATGCGGCGTGGCGCGTTCGCAGGCGGCATTTTGGCGCGCGGGTGCATATCCAGGTGCTCAGTAACGCCAAGAGCGGGCTGTGCCCGGAGGATTGTCGGTACTGCTCGCAGTCGAGCGTTTCCAAGGCCAACATCCATTGCTATCCGATGATAAGCGCCGAGGAGTTGCTGGTCGGGGCGACGGCGGCCAAGTCGGCCGGGGCCAAGCGGTTCTGCATGGCGATTAGCGGCTCGGCGCCGAGTGAGGCGGAGCTCGATCAGCTCTGCCGTGGGCTCGGGCAGATCAAGGCCGACGCGCCGGGGCTTTCGCTTTGCGGCTCGCTGGGGTTTCTCAGTGAGGACCAGGCCCGTCGGCTCAAGGCGGCCGGACTGGACCGCGTCAACCACAACGTCAACACCTCGCAGCGCTACTACGGGCAGATCTGCACGACGCACAGCTACCAGGACCGACTGGACACCATCGCCAACTGCCAGGCCGCTGGGCTGGAGATTTGCTCCGGCGGCATCGTCGGCCAGGGCGAGAGCGACGAGGACGTAATCGACATGCTGCTGGCCTTGCGGGAGATCGGTCCGCAGGCCGTGCCGGTAAACTTCCTCGTGCCCATCGCCGGCACGCCGTTCGAAAACCGCGGCCGGCAACTCAACCCGCGAAAGTGCCTGAAAGTCCTCTGCCTGGCGAGGCTGCTGCTGCCGACTGCGGAGATTCGCGCCTCGGCCGGGCGGGAGCACCACATTCGCAGCCTTCAGCCGCTGGCGTTGTACGCTGCGGATTCGATATTCGTCAGCGGCTACCTGACGACGGGCGGGCAATCCGCCGAGGTCGCGCTGGATATGATTGGCGACCTGGGTTTCGAGATCGTTCGGGAATGACGGCTGCCGGCAAAAAGAAGAAGAAGATTTCAACGCAGAGGTCGCTGAGAACGCGGAGAAGGGAAAGAGAAGAAAGAGAAGCTTTAGAGGGGGATTACATGGATTAAATGATTACATGGATAGAAGCATATATAAGTGTCTCAATCCATGTAATCCCTTAACCTGCCGGCAGTCAGATCCATGTAATCCACTCTGATGTTTCTTCTGTTTCTGATCTCTCGTCTTCTCTGCGACCTCTGCGTTGAAAAAGCTTTCAGAGAAGAGACATGCAGACCGACGACCTGGAGAACGAACTTGCGGCGCTGGCCGGGAAGGGGCTCTTGCGGCAGCTTCGCGCGATGCCGGAGTGCGGCGCGCGAATCCGCCTGGCCGACGGGCGGACGGTGCTGAACTTTTCATCCAACGATTACCTCGGCCTCGCGGGCGACCAGCGCGTCAAGGCCGGGGCGACGGCGGCTGTCGAGCGCCTCGGCTGCGGCGCGCGTTCGTCGCGGCTGATGGCGGGGGATCTGGAGCTTTGCGAGCTGCTCGAGGCGGACCTTGCCCGGCTGGTGGGCACGGAGGCTGCGCTGGTTTTCGGCAGCGGCTTTCTGGCGAACCTTGGCGTGATGACAGTTGCGGCAGGCCGGGGCGACGATATCTTCGCCGACCGACTCAACCACGCCAGCCTCACCGACGGCATGCAACTGAGCGGGGCCCGCTGGCGCCGCTACCGGCACAAGGATGTCGGCCATCTTGCGAGCATGTTGGC
Source organism: Phycisphaerae bacterium (assembly GCA_030610965.1). Lineage (GTDB taxonomy): Bacteria > Planctomycetota > Phycisphaerae > SM23-33 > SM23-33 > JAUWQU01. The sequence goes on along the minus strand of JAUWQU010000252.1, from coordinate 4,040 downwards.
CAAGGCGAACCGGGGGCGGCGCGTGGTTGTGACGGACTCGATATTCAGCATGGACGGCGACCGCGCGCCGCTGGATGAGCTTGCGGAAGTCGCCGCGGCCCGCGGTGCGATGCTCGTGGTGGACGAGGCCCACGCCATTGGCGTGATGGGCGAGGCCGGTGGGGGGCTCTGTCGCGAGGTCGGCTGCAAGGCCCGGCCGGACGTCGTGGTCGGCACGCTCAGCAAGGCACTCGGCGGTTACGGCGGGTTCGTCGGCTGCTCGGCGGCGATGCGAGAGTTGATGATCAACCGGGCGCGGAGCTTCATCTATTCCACGGGCCTGCCGCCGGCGTGCATCGGCGCGGCGCGGGCGGCGGTGGCGGTGTTGGCGGCCGAGCCGAACATGGGGGAGCGATTGCTGGCCAAGGCCCGGCTGCTGCGAGGGCTGCTGGCGGCGGGAGGCCTTGCCGTAGCGGCGCTGGAATCGCAGATACTGCCCGTGCATGTTGGCGGCAACGCCGAGGCGGTGAGGCTGTCGCAGCTTCTGTGGGATCGCGGCGTGCTGGCGACGGCGGTCCGCCCGCCGACCGTCCCCGATGGGACGGCGAGGCTGCGGCTGTCGGTGACGCTGGCGCACACGGACGACGAGCTTCGCGTCGCGGCCGGGACGATCGTGGATGTGGCGCGGGAGGTGGGCTTGGTATGATGGGCGCGCGATGAGCAGAGGAATCTTCATTACCGGTACGGGCACGGGCGTCGGCAAGACGGTGGTCACCGCGGCGGTCCTTCGCGGCGCGCGCGCAGCCGGCATCGACGCCGCGCCACTGAAGCCCGTGCAGACGGGCGCGGCCGAAGGCCCCGACGGCCTGCGGGCGCCGGACCTGGAGTTTGCGTTGTTGGCCGCGGGGCTGGTCGCGCCGCCCGAGATGGCCGCGATGATGGCGCCGTTCCTATACGAGCCCGCCTGCTCGCCGCACCTGGCCGGGCGGCTGGCCGGCAGGCCGGTGACGGTGGAGGCCGTCTGCGCCTGCGCCGAAAAACTCCTTGCCCGCCACGACTCGCTGATCGTCGAGGGGGCAGGCGGGGTCATGGTCCCGCTCAACGACTCGGCCACCATGCTCGACCTCATGACCGCGATGGACATGCCGGTGGTGGTCGTGGCGCTCGACGGGCTGGGCACGATCAACCACACGCTGCTGACGCTGGCAGCGCTGCGGCAGGCGGGCCTCGAGGTGCTGGGTGTGGTGTTCAACCAGCCCGAACCGCCGGCGGAGGGGGATGCTTTTTTGCGGCGCGACAATCCGGAGGTAATCGCGCGTTTCGGCAGCACGGCCGTGCTCGGAAACATCCCGCACACGGCCGACCTCACCGCCGGCAACGCGGCCTCGTGGGCACGCGTCGAGGCGGGCCTGACCGAGTTGCCCGCGATCCTGGAACGATTGAAAGCCTAATGACTGACGACATGCGACAGAGAGATCTTCGCTGCCTATGGCACCCGTGTACGGACATCGAGGCCCTGGCGGGGGCGGCGTTTCCGATTATCGAGCGGGCCGACGGCGCGTACCTGTACGAGCGCGGCGGGCGGGCGCTGCTGGACGGCATCGCGTCGTGGTGGTGCGTTAGCCTCGGGCACAATCACCCGCGGATCGTCGAGGCAATCCGCCGCCAGGCGGGGCAGCTCCAGCACTGCATCCTCGCGGGCATGTCGCACCCGCGGGCCATCGAGCTTGCCGAGCGGCTGGCGGAGATCTCGCCCGGCGACCTCGGCCACGCGTTCTTCGCAAACGACGGCGCCTCGGCCGTCGAGGTGGCGCTGAAGATCGCCATCCAGTACTGGGCCAATCGCGGGCAGCACGGGCGGAGCCGGCTGATTTCGCTGGCCGACGGCTATCACGGCGACACGCTGGGCTGCGTCGGCGTCGGGTACGTCGAGAGCTTCCACAGGCACTTCAGCGACGTGGTCCGCCCATCGCTTCGCGCGACGAGCCCGCACTGCCTTCGCTGCCCGATGGGCAAGACTCCGCAGTGCTGCGACATCGAGTGCTTCGCGTCGATGCAGGCGCTCATCGACGCCCACCACGCCGAGGCCGCCGCGGTGATCGTCGAGCCGCTCTGCCAGGGCGCGGCCGGGCTTCGCATATACCCGGCCGAGTATCTCCGCCGCCTGCGCCGAAGCTGTGACGCCCATGGCCTGCTGCTGATAGCCGACGAGATCGCCGTCGGCTTCGGCCGGACCGGCACGATGTTCGCGTGCGAACAGGCCTCCATCACGCCGGATTTGATGACGCTAGGCAAGGCTCTGACCGGCGGTCACCTGCCCATGAGCGTCGTTCTGGCCACCGACGCCGTGTACGACACATTCCGCAGCTCGCCGGACTGCGACCGGACCTTCTACCACAGCCATACCTTCGGCGGAAACCCCATCGCGGCCGCCGCGGCGCTCGCTGCCCTGGACGTTTACGAGCGGGAATCGGTAGTCGAGTCCTGCCGCCCTAAGATAGCCCAACTCGCCGCCGGCATCCGCGACGTCGCTACGGCCGTCGGAGGCGCGCCGTGTCGCGGCCTCGGAATGATGGCCGTAGTGGAACTGGACGACACCCTCGGCGGCGCCCCGCGAGCCCGCCGCATCGCCGCCCGGGCAATGGAGCTTGGCCTGTTCATCCGCCCACTCGGCCGGTGCATCTACCTCTGGCCCCCGCTGACGACCACCGAAGCCCAGCTCGCCGAGATGCTCGCAATCCTCCAATCCGCCGCCGAGCAGACGCCTGCCAACTGAAGGCTCACGTCGATTGCCTCATGCGGCTCAACGGGCCTGTCGTCGGCGGACCTCCCGGACGGCTGACAGAATATCTTGGGTCTTTGCCTTGGTCCTCACGCCTTTGACATCGAAGGGGGAACCCTCCCGAGGCTGGGGCGATATGCGGAATACCTCGCCGCCTCGCCTGCGAATGAGGACGTCCTCCGACTTCGATTGGTTAAGGACTTCCGAAAGATTCTGTCGGGCCTGCGAATACGTGTAGACTTTCATGGCTTCTCCAGGAGGCTGATATTCAACTGCCTCGCTACGCGCCGCATAGCTCGGTCCAAGGTCAACAAAGGACATCGCAATTGCAGGGCGCACTGCAGGAAGTAGGCGTCATAGGCGTAGATGCCGAAGCGAACGGACAGCTCCAGCGCCAATCGAATATCCACCTCGATCAGTTCCACCGGGACATTTCCAATCACGTCCCATATCTCGACTGCCTGTGTGGGGCGAAGCCTTCCACGCTTGACCAAAGCGGACAATGCATTGCCGATTTCGTACGGCAGCGCCGTGGGGGCGGCCAGATCAGCCCCCTGAGTGACTTCGACCAGCCACGGTTTCTCCGGTTCGTCCATCGCAACCGCAAGGAAGGCATTTGTGTCGGCCAGGCACCTCATACGTACAATTGTACTAGTATGATCCCCCTATCGTCAAGTTCCATATGCACAACACGCAAGGACATTGAAACCTCGATTTTACATGTGACTGCGGTGAGATCTCCCGCGAGGCGGCAGGACGATTCGGCGTTTGCTGGTCCGTTCGCGTTTGCGGGCGTCGGCGGCAATGGCATCGATGTCGAAGTTGAACTTGGCTGCTCGTGCTTGTCGGTGCTTGCGCACTTCATCAATTATCGGATCATCCTTCATGTCGATAGCCATCCTCTCCCATCAGTTCCTCGGGCGTGCAGACGATCGGCATCTCCTGGCCGCCCGACCGCACGTAACGGCCGATTTCGCCCAGCATGGCCGCGTTGGCCAAGTGACGACAGTTCCATGTTAGCAGAACATCCACCTTATGCACCACGGCCAGCGCAAGATGGATGGCGTCGATAGCCGCCTTCTGCGGAACAAGTCCCTGAGTAACGAAGGCCTTGGCAAGCGTGCCGGCTTTTGAGGTCACAGCCAGAACCGGCAACTCCCGCAATGCAGCCAGACGTTTGGCGGCCGCGGCCGGGTCGCCGTCACCGGCCTCGTCCAGAACCAACTGCGAGATCCGCAGATCGTACTGGAGGCGGCATTGCTCCCACCACTCACGCGTG
>JAUWQU010000707.1 GCA_030610965.1 Phycisphaerae bacterium | reverse complement strand
CGACTGCCTTGGCCTTGTCCATTTCCACTGGCCCGGGCTGCTGGGTAAGACGGCCTGGCTTGTCGGACACGTCGCCGTGGTGCTGACGGTCTTCCTGATTGCTCCGGCGCTGATCGTGCGGGTCTGGCGGACGGTTCGCATGCCGGCCGGGCCGTTGACCGACGAGCTGACGGCACTCAGCCAGGCCATGCGATTGCGTTTCCGGCAGGTGCTTCTCTGGCAGACGGGCGGGATGATCGCCAATGCGGCGGTCATGGGCATCCTGGCCCCCGTGCGGTACGTGCTTCTCAGCGATGCGCTGCTGGAGCATCTCGATATTCGCGAGGTCCGCGCGGTCTTCGCCCACGAGGCCGGGCACATCGTCGGCCATCACCTGTTCTATGCGATGCTGTTCAGCATTTCGTCGGTGATGCTCTGCTCGACGGCGGGCGAGTTGCTGGCCTGGTCGCTGGGCCTTGACCAGTGGTGGGCCGATGGTTTCGTCCTGCCGGTGCTGGCGTGCGTGTGGTTCTTCGGCTTCGGCTGGATCAGCCGGCGGTTCGAGCGCCAGTCCGACGTGGTGGCCGCGTGGTACTCCGGCGACGGCCCGCCTTGCCCGGACGGGCATATCTCACCCGAGGGCGCCTGGGCCTTCTCGCGGTCGCTCGAGCGGATCGGCCAGCTCAACGGCGTCTCGCCGGGGCAGTGGAACTGGCGGCACGGCTCGATAACCGGGCGGGTGTCGTACGTCATGTGGTTGGGCAGCACGGCCGGGAACCGCAGCGACGCCGATAGGCCCGTCCGCCTGATTAAGGCGGGCCTGTGGGCCGCGACGGCGCTTTCGACGGCGGTGGTCGCCGCGCGGATGGCGCAAGGCTTCTGAGTGGAGGTTTCAATGGCCGAGCGGAAGGTCGCGATCTAGTCGGTAGCAAGGCCACGGCACCACAGCCCAAGCGGAGGGAAAGAACCAAATAACCAAATAACAAACACCAAGGTCCAAGCAAGGACCAAACGGAAAAACAACAAGGACCAACCCAAAGAAACAGCCAAACCTAAAGCAGACGGATTGGTCCTCCTTTTGTGTCCGCGGCCTTTGTTTGGTTCTTAGTGCTTGTGATTTGCTCCTTTTTTGTCCGCAGTCCTTGAAAGTTATTGCAGGAGAGACCGTGATGGCCCAGCGGAAGGTCGCGATAGTCACCGGCGCGTCCGCGGGCATCGGCCAGGCGACGGCGGTGGCGCTGGCGCGCCGCGGCTACGCGGTTGTTGTCTCGGCGCGGCGGGCCGAAAAGCTCGCCGAAGTGGCCGACGCGTGCCGAGCCGCGGGGTCAGAGGGAATCGTCAAGGTCGCCGACGTATCCGATCAGGCCCAGGTGGACGAGTTGGTCAACTCGACCGTCAGTCGGCTCGGCCGGCTTGACGTGATGGTCAACAACGCCGGCTACGGGCTGCGGGCTCGCGTCCACGAGACCAGCGACGAGCAGATGCGGGCGATCTTCGACGTGAACTTCCACGGCGTATTCCACGGCTGTCGGGCCGCGGCGCCGGTCATGATGCGCCAGCGAAGCGGACACATCTTCAACGTCTCGTCGGTCATCGGCAAGCGCGGCTCGCCCTTCAACGGCGCTTACTGCGCCACCAAGTTCGCCGTCGCCGGCCTGACCGACAGCCTGCGGGTCGAGATGATGCCTTACAAGGTCCGCGTCACCTGTGTCTGCCCGGCCCTGACGCGGACGGAGTTCTTCGACGCGATGCATGGCGCGACGGGCCGCTCCGGCAAGACCTTCGCCCGCTTCCGCGGGCTGACGGACCCGCAAACGGTCGGCCGAAAGATAGCCGCCACCGTAGGCAAGAACTCCCCCGAGCTGGTCTTCACGCTCGGCGGAAAGTTCCTGACAATCCTCGCGACGCTAAGCCCCCGCCTGACCGACATGCTGATGAAGCTCTACCACGATGAGCTGGTGAAGGACGCCGGCGCGTCAGAATGAATCGCCCCCTCGCCACCGGGCGCTACTGGGCCAGGCATCCCAGGGCAAGAAGTCCGTAGAAAGTGTACTCGGCGTCTGGCGTTTCGTCACCGGGGTGTCCGGCGAATCGGCCGTCGGCGGCGAGCGACTGCACGAATTGGAGGCAGGGCCGGCGTATGGCGGAGACATCGGCGCCGAGCTTGCGAAGCGCCTGCAGCGCCACGGCCGTCGAGAGCAGGTCCGGCTCGGGGGCGACCGGCACGACTCGAAAGCCGCCGGCTGGGTCGTGCTGGTCCAACAGCCAAGCCGCCGCGCCGGCCTCGGCGGGCCGGCCGAGGGGGGCGAGCACCATCACGGCCGCGGCAGTGGCGGGGGCCGAGCCGATGGGCATGGCGGCGTCGTTGGCGTACGAGCCGGCGCCGGCGGAAAGCTCGGCCAGGCATCGCTCGACGCCGGCTGGGTTCGGCAGGTCCGCGCGGAAGTCTTGATAAGCGCCAAGGGCCAGGAAGCAGCCGTAGGTCGAGCCGGCGGGGCGGTCGGGCTGCTGGGCGTATCCGCCGTCGGCGGACCGGCAGGCCTCGATGCGTTCCAGCACGGCCGAACGAACGCCGGGCGGGCAGGGGTCGCCCTCCAGCGCCGCCCAGCAGCGCGCCAGGCAGCTAAGGTGGACCGAGTCCAGCCTCTCGCCGTCGCCGAAGCCTTCCAGGTACGATCTCACGGCCGACGTCGGCAGCGCCACGCCAAGGGCCGCGCAGGCCTGTAGGCCGAAAACGGTGTAGTAGAGGTCGCTGGTTCCCGCGCGGTCGGCGAAGCCGCCGTCGGGCCTGAGCAGGCTGCGGTAGAACTCTGCCATCTCCGCGGCGCGGCCCTCACCCAGCATTCTGGCCGCCTTCCCGGCGGCCCAGAGCATTTCCCGGCTTATGGTCATCTCAGTCTAAAAGAAGGTAAATAGGTAATAGTCCGACATGAACCGTCGGTTCACCTGAAAGCGGTCCCAGGGATTGCTATCCCTGGGCTTCGGA
>JAUWQU010000469.1 GCA_030610965.1 Phycisphaerae bacterium | reverse complement strand
TGCCAGGCACCGTGCCTGCGGGTCTCTGTGCATACTACAGTGAAAGTAGTTACAGGAACATAACTTATGTGCATGTTCATTCACGTTCGCCAAACCATCATTGCACAACTTTAAGGCTGAAAGACGGCATTGAAAGCAAGGGCTCAAGCAACGCGGAGATTCTCGCCAATGCCGCCGACATCCGCGCCCGCCACGCCGGCAAACAGATCAACAATCTCGTCGATGCCCTGAAAGACGCCGCCGGCCTGTCGAAGACGTGGCCGCTGAGCCCGACGGCCAACCGGAAATACGCCTGAAAACGACGAGGACAAATAGCATGGCGGCCACAAGGGCCAGTGCTTCGGCATCACGCAGGACGCCAACCTTCGCATGGCCAGGCGCCCCCCGCCGCTCGACAAGAGAACTCACTAATGTGTCCCCGGATATTTAAGAACTGATGGAGCCCCGTATGACCGATGCAACGCTTGATCCTGAAGATCCATCGACCTGGCCGAAGGACTACTGGCGGAGCGGGATGGTCGCTGCTCAGCTATCGCACGAGTTCGGCGACCACGTCATAGCGATTGGAATTGCTTTCACCTTCGACAAACAGGCTCATTACGAGTGGTTTTCTGGCTTCTTGGTCGTAATTGATGATCGGCTGCTCTGGCTTACTGCGGGACACGTCGTTGATCGCATCTTAGAACTGCGAGACTCGCAAGCGGTCCGAATCGACTACGTCTCATGGAACGACAATTATCCCGATGCCGCTGCGGCAGAAGTGCCTTTCCCGTTGCAGGCATTAGCGGCATACAAGGACACCGAGATGGACTTTGGAGCAGTTCTGATTCGGCCTTGCTTTGCTGATCCCCTCTTGGCCAATCCCAATGTACGGCCCATGACGCCTGAGTTCTGGTACGGGCATACGGACGCCAAGCCGGAGGGATATTACGTTGTTGGTTTTGCCGAGCGGTTCTGCAATTTCAGACTTATTGGCCGCGAAGGCCCTCGGGAGAACTACACGGCCGCAGCTCACCTCCTTTGCCTGCCGATGGAGCCTATCGACCGGCCATCGAGCCCTGAACCCGCAGACTTTTGGGATGATCCCCACGCTCTCTACGGACAATTGGTTCCATTCAAGGAAGGCGTCTCCCCAGAAAACCAATCAAGCATAAAGGGAATGAGCGGTGGACCGGTCCTCTCGATAGAGCGAGAGGGGGATGGCAGGCTCCTCAAGCGTCTGTTTGGCATTCAGAGCGCATGGCTGCCTGAGAGCAGAATTGTGCGAGCCGTTTCTATAGGCTCGGCAGTGAAGGCGATGGTGAAGTGGCTCCAAGCAATTCATCCATGACAGCCGGCGAAGGAATGCTCCCCCCCAGGTCTCCAGGTCTAACGACTACCGGAGGCGATGGTGCCTGCTGGGATGGTGTTGACCAGCCGAACGGGGAGGAATAGAGTATCGGCATGGTGATAGCCGCGACCAAATCGGGGATGTTCAGCAGATTCAGGGAACGGAAAAGGAACGGAAAAGGGGTCAGAACCAGAACTATTTTATCTGCTTGCATAGCCATTAGTTAGCGACGTTGTTCGCTCCTATTGCTTATCTAGAACACAGCGATTTAGGCAAACAAACCTGTAACACGTTGATACTAAACAAGATAAAATAGTTCTGACCCGTTTTCCGTTCGTCTTCCGTTCTTCTGAGGTCGGCTGTTTTCGACGGTATGGATGGTGATCGCGCAATGAATCGACGGAGTTTTCTGAAACTTTGCGGCGTCGGCGGGGCGCTGGGGGCTTGTGGCGGGCTGGCGCGGGCGGCGCGCGCGGTGGCGGCTTCGAAGCGGCCTAACGTGCTGCTCATTATCTGCGACGACCTCAACGACTGGGTGCTTGGGCCCGCGGGGCATCCCAAGCCGAAGACGCCCAACATCGACCGCCTTCGAGCCGGAAGCGTGAACTTCGCCTGCGCGCACGCGGCCGTGCCCGTGTGTGGCCCGTCGCGGAAATGCCTGTTCGCGGGGCAGTATCCCCAGCGGCTGGGCGACTACGGGTTCGCGGCCTGGAAATCGGTCCCGGCCCTTCGAACTTCCGTGCCGCTGCCCGCCCATTTCCGGCTCAACGGGTACGGTGCGTACGGCACGGGCAAGCTGCTGCACGAGGGCGCCGGCGGGGATTTCTATACCGACTACGGAATCGGGCCGGACTACGGGCCCTGGCCGTGGCAAGGCAAGGCAGGCCCGTCCAACACGCCGCATCCGGTCCAATTCGAGAAGTGGAAGGCCTATCTGCCGACACAGATGCATCGCGACCTAAACTATGGCCCGCTGTCCAACGTGCCTACCTGGAAGCCGGACCAGGCCGGGAAGTTCCCCGGCGCCAAAGGGTGGTATACCGAAGGCCGCAAGCCGTTCCGGTATGTCGACGACAGCGACCGCGACAAAATGCCGGACGAGGTCTCGGCCGACTGGGCGGTGAATATCCTGAAACGCACACATGACCGCCCGTTCTACATGGGGGTCGGCTTCATTCGGCCGCACACGCCGCTGTACGCCCCCAAGAAGTACTTTGACATGTTTCCCATCGAGGACATTCAGCTCCCGCCGTATAAGAAGGATGACCTTGAGGACTGCGCACCGGCCCTTCGCCGCCGGTGGCAATGGGGGTTCAAGAAGTTCGAGGCCCTGATCGCCTCCGGCGGCGAGCGGGCATGGAAAGAGTGGGTGCAGGCGTACCTGGCCTGCGTCGCGTTCGTCGACGACCAGGTCGGCAAGGTGCTCAAGGCGCTGGATGCCGGCGGCCACCGCGACAACCCGCTGATCATTCTGCCGCCCGCCAACGGCTACCACGTGGGCGAGAAGGACTGTATCCAGACGTGGCACCTGTGGGATGAGTCCACCCGCGTGCCGCTGCTGGTCCACGTGCCGGGTTGTGCGGGCAACGGCAAGACGTGCGCCAATCCCGTGTCGCTTGTAGACGTGTATCCCACACTGGTCGACTTGTGCGGCCTGCCCGCCCAGCCGAACAAGGCGCGAGGCGGCCCCGACCTGGACGGTCATTCGCTCCGGCCGCTGCTGAACGACCCTGAGGCCGGCTCATGGAACGGCCCAGCGGTGGCGCTGACGGGCATCAGGGATGGCAAGGCCAACCCACACTTCTCCGTGCGCTCCAGCCGCTACCGATACACGCTTTGCGGCAACGGCGAACAGGAGCTTTACGATCATAAGGATGACCCGAACGAGTGGAACAACCTCGCGGGCAAACCGGAGATGGCGGAGATCGCCGGGAGATTGCGCAAGGAGTTGATGGCAATCCTCCGCGCGACGAAGGCAGATAATGGGTGACCGTACCCCATATCCGCCTGTCGGCTATCGTCTTCGCCTTCGAAGCAGCGCCAGCCCGCCCAACGTCAGCAGCGACAGAGTCGCGGGCTCGGGAACCATGACATGGATATCGTCAACGTAGACGGCGGCGTTTTGCTGCGACGGCCACCATTCAACCGAAGCAATCGGCGTCTCCGATAGAAGCTCGATCGCCCCGACAAACTCGCCCGCTTCGGAAACAACGTCCGAGACAACCGAATCGATGATCTGTCCGTCGCTGTCCTTGGCCACCATGGTAATGGTCATCCCGGCGGCGGATGATACGTCGGCCGAAACGCCATGAACCGGCATGTCGAACGTGGCGATGATGTTGAACCCGGGAGGATACGTGCATGACACTGCCGCGGCATATTGATTGCCGCCCTTCTCGTAAACCGCGATGTTGTCCATTTCGCCGCTTGTGGCCTTACGGAAGTGTACGCCCCACGCGGCATACTCATCGGCCAGGTGCCCCGTCTTGGGCAGCGCCCTGCCGTCGGGCAGATGCTTGAAGTCGATAAGCACGTCCGAGGTGGGCAAAGTCGGCGCGACGACCTCGAACGAATACGGCTGGGTGCCGCCCCTCCCGATCACGGCGCCCACGACGTTGTGTGTGCCAATATCCAGGCCATATTCCGCCCAGAGGTGCCCGAAGCTCCACGTATGGGACGCGTGTGCCAATATTGACACACTGGTTAACGCCTGAGTGGCGATTGTCGGCGCCTTGTAGACCCCATCCATCGTGTACTGAGCCTGGAGGCCCGAAGAGAAATTGATGACCGTGTCGTAGTCGTTTGGGTTGCGTGCCGTGATACTGACCACCAGCAACTCCCCGACGACATAGGCGGGCTTATCCGTTGCTACCATGACTTCAAGCGGATCAGCCTGCGCCTGGCAGACAGCCAGCGCGCAGATCAACGCCGCCGCAACCGATAAGGAGACTTTTCCACCGCTGCCGTTCATCGTTCCTGCCCTCAGTGTTGAATCCAC
>JAUWQU010000406.1 GCA_030610965.1 Phycisphaerae bacterium | reverse complement strand
CAAGCCGTTAACCCCCGAGCGGATGCGTGCGGCTGCCGAGCGCGCCGCGCCGGATCCGACGCTAAGCAAGCACAACACCGACAGCCTCGCCGGCGCCAAGGCAAAGACCGCCAAGCCGGAAGCCGGGGACGCCTTCACAGCCGCGATGCGACAACTCGAGCAGGCCCGCCAGAAGGCCCAGGCCGACGCCAACCAACCGACCCCGCTGCATTCCGAGCCGCTGACATCAGGCGGAAAGCCGATCAAGTTCCGCCACGCCAGGCCGCCGGAAGGCTCGAAACCGCAAGATGTCCACTGGCCGGCCTCGGCCAGGATGAATCCGGTTGAGCCCAAGGCCCCGGCGACGACAGCCCCGGCCGAGACGAGCGAGCCGCCCGCCGCACCGGATGCCGACACGGACGCTGCCACCAAAGCCAAACCGGCGCCCGAGCCTGCGGCCCCGCACGAGGCCTCCAAGCTCCGCGTAACGGCGATCATGCGGGGACCCGACGGCAACATGGCATTGATTAACGGAAGCCTCTACCGGGAAGGACAGACGGTTAAAGGGGCAACCATTGTGAGAATAGGACAGTACGAAGTGGAATTGCTTGCCGATGGAAGGCGATTTACCATACGGATATGAGGTGAGAGCCTTTAGAGTCGATTCCCGGCGCTCGGCGCCAGGAGACAAGGGGTTGGTGATATGACAGGACACAAACACGGATTCTCGCTGATCGAGATCATGATCGTCATCATGATGCTGGCGATCCTCGCAGCCATGATCATGCCTCGCATGGTAGACGCGCAGGAAGACGCCCGCGAGTCCGCGATCGAGACGGACATCCAGATGGTGAGGCGGCAGATACTGGTTTACAAGGCCCAGCACATCGGCAAGGGCCCCCACCTCGACGCATCAGGCAATCTTGACCCCAACAACATTCCCGCCCGCCTGACCGGCAAGACCGATCCGGACGGGGCGATCAACGCCAGCGGCGTGTTCGGCCCGTACATGAAGCTATGGCCGACGAACCCGTACATGTTATCCGCGGCGGCAGGGAATATATCCTTCGGCACTGACGCTTCCCCCCCACGCGACGGAACTACGGGCTGGTATTACAATACCAACACGTGCGTGATCAGCGCCAACTCCACCGAAGGCGGCGAGAAGCTGGACCCCACTCACTGACCCGTGCGATTAATCGCGCTTCAGGGCCCGGTCCTTCTCGACGACCTTGCGGACTTGGTCTTTCTTGAACTTCGCCAGCTTTCGCGCCATGGCTTTATCCCCGACGGCGAGCACCTGCGCGGCGAATATGCCCGCATTCGTCGCCCCGGCCTTGTCGATGGCCATGCAGGCCACGGGCACGCCCGGCGGCATCTGCATGGTGCTCAGGGCGGCGTCGATGCCCGCCAGCGGGCCGCTGGCCATCGGCACGCCGATAACCGGCAGCGTCGTGTTCGCCGCCAGAACGCCGCCCAGCGCCGCGCTCATGCCCGCCGCGGCAATCAGCACCTTCAGCCCCCGCCCGGCCGCGGCCACCGCATACTCGTGGGCAATCTCCGGAGTCCGGTGGGCCGAGATGATCCGCACCTCGCAACCTATGCCCAGCGACGCCAGCGTGTCCAGGCACCGCTGCATGACGGGCAGGTCGCTGTCGCTGCCCATGACCACGCCGACCACGCAGGCCGGCTTCGATTTTCTCGTCACGCTCTTGGCCATCTTCGCATCTTCCTTATATCAATGGCTGTCACTGATCTGTTTCATCTGGCCACCGTCGCTGCGCCTGCGGTTACTGCCCTTTCTCGCCGCCGCGCAGGTCGAAGGCCACCTTCACCGCATTGTGTGCGGACTTGTGCATCCCGGTCGCCAGCGCCCTGCGGTAGTCCGCCAGGGCGAACTTGTGCGTCAACATCGCCGACACGTCGAGCTTTCCCGCGGCCATCAACTCATGCACGAGTTTATACGTGCGGATCCGCCTGCCCCGCCAACTTTCCAACTGCCGACCGTACGTGCCCAGCACCGTCAACTCCGTGAACCAGATGGGCGTGAGGTCGACGCCTCGCCCGCCGCCGGTGGCCAGCATTACCATCTGCCCGCGGCTGGCGGTCCACTTGAGCGACTCGGTAAGGGACCTCTTCGAGCCCACGCAGTCTATCACGACGTCATATCCGCCTGAGAGCATGTAATTGCCGAACCGCGCCCGCTGGACCGAGCCGCCGGTGCGACTGGCGATCTGCTCGAACCGCCCGGCGTTGTCGCCCGGCAGGCGGAGCATCTCATCGGCCCCGAAGGCCGACGCAAACTCGCCGAGGTACGAATGCAGATCCAGCGTGTCGATTCGGCCGGCGTATCCGACTGCCCGCAGCGCCGCCACCGCCCCCAGCCCCAGCACTCCCGCGCCGTAAATCAGCACGCTGCCGACGCGCGAAAGGTCCAGCCGCAACACCGCGTGCAGGCTGCACCCGACCGGGTCGGTAAGCACGGCCAATTCGTCAGACAGGCCGTCCGGCACGGTTACCAGTTGGCTTACGTGGGCGACGACGCCCTCGGCGAAGGCCCCGCCGGTCCGGCTGTTATAGCCGATGCTCGTGCCGGGCGGCAGATGCGAGCGGCCCAGGCCGTCGGCGCCGAAGTTCTGGCACGCGCCGTAAAACCCCTCCCGGCAGCGCGGGCAGAGCGGCTCGATGCCTCGGGCCTCGCAGCCAAGCGTGGGATCGACGCACACCCGCCGGCCAAGCCAAGAGCGGTCCACCGCCGGGCCGACCTCGACGACCTCGCAGAGCGACTCGTGGCCCAGGACCATCGGCATGGAACTGAACGCCTGGAGCAGCGAGTCCGGCGGCTGTTTCTGCGCCAGAAGCGCCAGGTCCGTCCCGCAGATGCCCGCAAGCAGCGTTTTAACGCGAACCCAGTCGTCGGCCGGGAGGCGCGGAGGGTCCACGTTGCGAAGGCTCAGGCCCGCAAGCCGGCTCAGCAGGCATCCGCGCCAGAAGTAGCGAAGCCACTTGCACGTGGCCCAGCCCACCGGGTTGACCTTGTAGAAAATCGCCTGCATGGGCATACAGGTTACTCGATCAGGGTAGAATGAAAAGCCGATTCAACTATGAGACGGGACGATTCGCTCGTGGAGAACAATATGACGCCTGCCTGTAAGCCCTGTTTGCGAGCCATCCTGGCCCTTGTCGCCGCCGCCGCGCTGGCCGGGTGCCGCCCACCTGCCGTGACTTTCCCGGCCAAACCGCTGATGGCCGACGCCAACGCAATCGTCTACGACACCAACGGTGACGGTCAGGGCGACTGCTTATTCATGCTGGATTCCACCGGCCGCGCGACCCATCTCGGCCTCACCGGCCGGGGCGACGAAAAACCCGACAGCGTCGTGGACATCGACAACGTGCCGATCGGCGACTGCCGGCACGTCGTCATAATCCTCGACGGCGTCGGCTACGACCTCGCCAAGGAGTTCCGGAACGCAGGGCATCTGCGGCTGTTCCACCCGCCCAGCAGGCTCGTCGCGCCATATCCCACGTTGACGGACCTGTGCTTCGAGGACTTCCTCGGCCTCGAGCCTGTAAAGGGCATGGAGGCCGAGTACTACGACCGCGGCAAGAACAGAATTGTCGGCGGCAGCGGCGACTATCTCGATGCCGACGACATGCCCTACAATCGCGTCCTGAACTACCGCGCAGATACGATCATGGACGCACTGGGCTACATCTACCCCAGCTCGGTCTTCCAGAAGGAGATCAACGACGCCAAGCGGCTTTTCGACAAGAGCCTGACCCAGGAGGTGCTCGTTTACTTCGTCAGCTCGGCGGGCCTGGGCACAAAAAACGGCGCCGAGGGGCATCGAGAGGCCCTGGCCGGCGTCGAGCGGCTCGTCAACCAGATCCTCCAGGAAACCCGCGGCAGGTGCAAGTTCACGCTGCTCAGCGACCACGGACACACCTACACGCCGGGCGGGCGGATCGACATGGAGAGGCACCTCAAGTCCAAGGGCTGGAACGTGTCGGATCGCATCAAGTCCGGCCGGGACGTGGCGTACGTGCGATTCGGGCTGGTGACGTGCCTGTCGCTGTCCGGCATGCATCCTGCCGAACTCGCCGCGGACGCCGTCACCTGCAAGGGCGCCGATCTGGCCAGCTACGCCGAGGGCGACCGCGTCGTGGTCCTGGACTCAACCGGCGGGCGGGCGGTGATCGGCCGCAGGGCCGACCGCTATTCATACCAGCCGGGGCCGGGCGACCCGCTGAAGCTCGCGGCCATCCTGCCCAAGCTCCAGGCCGACGCCGACGGGTACTACGATGCCGACGACATGCTGGCGGCAACCTCCACGCACCTCTACCCCGCCCCGCTTCAGCGGCTCTGGCGGGCCCATTTCTCCGTGGTGGAAAACCCGCCGGACGTGATCGTCTCGCTGGCCGACGAGTACTATTCCGGCTCGCGAGACCTTGACGGATTCGTCAAGATCGCCAGCACGCACGGCGGGCTCAATTACCGAAACTCCGCGGCCTTCATCATGTCCACAATCGCCCCCCTGCCACCTGTGTTGCGCAGCCGGGACATCCCCGCCAACATGACCCGCCTGACCGGCCAGCCCTGGCCTCTGGGAAAATAGGCTTCTTCGAGGTGTGCCCTTCGGCTGAACGCTCATAAGGGCGGGAATGGTGTGCGCCCGAAGGGGCCTCTGGCGTTTGTAGTGTGCCCGTCAGGGCATACTCGAAGACGCCTGTGCCTTGGGGATAACGCCTGACGGCGTCACTACGAGCCAGATCCCGGCCTGG
>JAUWQU010000035.1 GCA_030610965.1 Phycisphaerae bacterium | reverse complement strand
CCCAAGAGCCAGGGCCGAGGGCCTTCTTTTCAGAAAATCTGTAACCTTTCTCCCCCGCCCGGCGGGAAAGATTTCAATCGAAACGTCGTGAGCTGCAACATGGACTGCAGCGAAATACAATCCGCGTTGTTCGATGTCGTTGACGCCGACGAACCCATGTCGGCCGAACTGAAGAGCCACCTGGCCGCTTGCGAGGCGTGCCGACTTTACCATCAGCGGCTCGTTGGGATTCGCAAGTCGCTCGCGCGCGATGTCCCGCTGCCGGCGCACCTGCCGGAGGGCTTTACCGCGCGGCCGTTTGCGGGCCAAGCCCGCGAGGGGAAAATATTGCCTATCCAGGCGCCGATATTATCACCCATTATTGGCATGTGATGGTATAATGTTCGTAGAGAGGTGTGAAGTTGTTCGCATCTTTCGACGGCTGGGTTCGGATGCTTCGGACTCGGCCGCCATCGGACCCTCGGAGGCGTCCGAGGGACAGGGAGCCCGGCGGGCCGACACGGCTGGCGGTTGGGCGAGGTCACATCCGAAAGGAGGTGATATATGGCTGAATATCTTATAGGTGGCCTGCACTAGGCAGGTAACGCGCCTGCTTAGTGCAGGACATCCGACAATCGGACGAGCCCGGACGGCAAATGCTGTCCGGGCTCGCATTTTGTTTTGTAGCCGGTAGCCGGTAGCCGGTGTGAGAACAACAGCGGAGCCCGGAAATCCTGAACCGGCAGCACGGATCATCAGGGCAACCGCCAAGCAGGCTGAACCAGACAGGGGGCATGCGAGTCGCCAGCGGGCTCACCGGCGACTGACTACGGGCTACCAGCTACTGCCACGTCAAAACTTCCAATTCTCCGGTGACATTCCTGGCCCGGTCGGTTTAATGTTCTTTGGCGACAAAGTGCCAACAAAGCGCCAAAACGGATGGTCCGCGTTAACAAGGAACGAATTGGGAGCATTCCATGACAAGATCGACATCTCTGACTCGCCGCAATTTCCTTAGGCGGTCTGCCCTGACGGCCGGGGCGGCGGTAGCGTTTCCGACGATAATCACCTCTACGGCCCTTGGCGCGCCCGGCAGGCCCGCGGCCAGCGACCGGCTGGTGGCCGGGTCCATCGGCGTCGGCTCGATGGGGCGCGGCGCCCTCGGGTCTATTCTCGGCCGCGGCGAGGTCCAGGTCGTAGCTGGCTGCGACGTTGATGGCAAGCACCGCGACCAGGCCAAGAAGATGGTCGACGGTCGGTACAAGAACGAGGACTGCAAGGTCTACAACGACTTCCGCGAGCTGATCGGCCGGGGCGACATCGACATCTGCACGCTGGCGCTTCCGGACCACTGGCACGCGATTCCCGCCATCCAGGCCGCACGGGCCGGTATGGACATGTACGGGCAGAAGCCCCTGGCCCGCAGCATCCGCGAATGCCGGGCCATGGCCGACGCCGTGCATCGCTACGGGCGCATCTGGCAGACGGGCAGTTGGCAGCGCTCGGTGGGCCACTTCCACCGCGCCTGCGAGATGGTCCGCAACGGCCGCGTTGGCAAGGTCGTCCGCGTGGAAGTGGGCCTGCCGTCCGGCCGATCGCGCGGGCTCGAAAAGCCCTGCCCGCCTCCGGAAACGCTGGACTATGACCGCTGGCTCGGCCCGGCCCCGTACCGCGAGCACGTCAACCTCGGCCGGGGCGGCATGCATTGGGACTGGCGATGGGTGATGGACTACTCCGGCGGGCAGCTCACCGACTGGGCGGGCCATCACATCGACATCGCCCACTGGGGCCTCGGGCTCGACAACACCGGCCCCAGCACCATCGCTGGGCACGGCGAGTACCCGACCGACGGCATCTACGACGTGCCGTTCAAGTACCAGTTCACGTGCATGTACGCAAACGGGCTGGAGATGTCCGTCGGCAGCGGGCACTACCACAAGATGGGCGCAAAGTGGATAGGCCAGGACGGGCGATGGGTCCACGTCAGTCGCAGAGGCGTGTCGGCCAGCGACCCGAAGATCCTCGCCGAGAAGATCGGGCCCGAGGAGATCCACCTCTACAAGACCAGAGGGCACATGCAGAACTTCCTAAAGTGCGTCCGCAGCCGCGAGCTGACCGTCACGCCCATCGAGACGGCACTGCGCTCGATCAGCGTGGGCCTGCTCGGCGAGATCGCCATGCTCACCGGGCGGAAGATCAAGTGGGACCCCAAGGCCGAAGAGATCATCGACGACCCCGGCGCCGCGGCCCTGCTCGGCAAGAGCTACCGCGAGCCGTGGACGCTCGAAGGATAAGAAGAAGCTTACCACAGAGCCACAGAGGCACTGAGGTTTAACAGCAACGGCAACAGCAACAGAAGAAGCTTACCACAGAGGCGCAGAGGCGCTGAGAATTCAACAGCAGAAACAGCAATAGAAGAAGAAAGTCACAGAGGCAATGAGGCGCTGAGGTGAAGAGTAAAAGCAACAGAAACGCAATGCTGTTGTATCTCCTGCCTCTGTGCCTCTGTGGTAATCCGTAAACAACCCGAAAGGATAACGATATGCGACTTACGCGAATGATTCGGCTGGCGGCGTGCGTGCTGGTTGGCGTTGTGCTGCTGAGCGGGGCCTCGTCGGCGGCGACGTTGAAGGCGTTGATCGTCGACGGCCAGAACAACCACAATTGGAAGGGCACCACCCCGCTGATCAAGGACATCCTCGTCGGCACGGGGCTCTACGAGGTAGAGGTCGCCACCGCGCCGGCCAGGGGCAAGCCGATGGACGACTTCGCCCCCGAGTGGTCGAAGTACAAGGTCATCGTGTCGAACTATAACGGCGCTAACTGGCCCGAGGCCACGCGCAAGGCGTTCGTCGAGTACATGGCCAACGGCGGCGGGCTTGTGATCATTCACGCGGCCGACAACTCCTTCGGCAAGTGGACCGAGTACAACGAGATGATCGGCCTGGGCGGCTGGGGCGGACGCAACGAGAAGTCCGGGCCGTGGGTGTACATGAAGGACGGCAAGTGGATTCGCGACGAGTCCAAGGGCTCCGGCGGGGCCCACGGCCGGCAGACGCCGTACGTGGTCACCACGCGCGAGCCCGGCCATCCGGTCATGAAGGGCCTGCCGGCGGGATGGCTTCACTGCGCGGACGAGCTGTACTGCAGGCTTCGCGGCCCGGCCAAGAACATGACCGTCCTTGCCTCGTCATTCTCCGACAAGAAGACCGGCGGCTCGGGGCGCGAGGAGCCGGTGCTGATGGCGATCGACTACGGCAAGGGCCGCGTCTTCCACACGGTTCTCGGCCACGGCCCGGCGCAGCACAAGTGCGTCGGCTTCATCGTCACGCTCCAGCGCGGCACGGAATGGGCTGCCACGGGCAAGGTCACCCAGACCGCCGTGCCGTCTGACTTCCCGACGGCCGACAAGGCCAGCCTGCGCGAGAAGGACCTCGGCAAGGACCCCAAGGCCGGCGCCAAGGCCGACGCGGGCGCCGCCGGCGCGACGGCCGGGCCGATCGACTTCGCGGCGATGGCCGGCTACAAGGCCGGCGAAACCCGCGTCGCATTCACCAACTGCGAGGAGCAGTTGCGCGGGTGCTCGCCGGCGAAGCTCGCCAAGATCGAGGCGGGCCTGCTGAAGGTCCTCCAGGACCCCAAGGCCACGTTCGACGCAAAGCAGTACGTCTGCCGCCTGCTGCGGCGATGCGGCTCTGACGCGTCGGTACCCGTCCTTGCCAGTATGCTGGCCGACGAAAAGCTCGCGCACATGGCGCGGTACGCCCTTACTCACCTGCCCGGCGAAAAGGCCGGCGCTGCCCTGCGCGACAACCTCGCTGCCGCCAAGGGCGGCATGCTCGCCAGCGCGATCGACTCGGTCGCGAGGCGCGGCGACCGCAAGGCCGTCGGCGCGATCGCCAAGATCGCCGCCGGCGCCGACCAGGCACTTGCCAGCGCCGCAATCGCCGCCCTTGGCCGGATCGCCGGGCCAGAGGCCACCAAGACACTGGCCGGCCTCAAGCCCGCAAAGGCCAACGTCCGAGTCTGGGCAGATGCGTATCTAAAGGCCGCCGACTCGCTCGCCGCGGCCGGGCAAACCGACCAGGCCAAACCAATCTACCAGCATATGTACACCTCCGGCCCCGAGGCCATGAGCCGCGTGGCCGGGCTGGGCGGATTGGCCCGACTCGGCGGCGACCAGGCCGTGCCCATTCTGCTGGGCGCGCTGAAGGACGTGAACCTCGACATCCAGCGGGCGGCCGGCAAGTTCATGATGGCCATGCCCGGCGAGGCCGCCAGCAAGGCCCTGGCCGGCTCGCTCGACGGGCTGTCGCCCAGCGCACAGATGCTCGTGATCAGCGCCCTTACATCCCGCGGGCACAAGTCCGTCGCCCCCGCCATTGTCAAGTACGCCTCGGCCGGCGACGAGTCCGTCCGCGTCGCCGCCATCGGCGCCCTGGGCAGGCTGGGCGACGCCGGGTGCGTTGGCGCGCTGGCAAAACAACTGGCTGTCGGCGGCGAGACCGCCTCGACCGTTCGGGCAAGCCTGACGGGCCTGGCCGACAAGGCCGCCGGCTCGGCGATGGTCAAACTGCTTTCGTCCGACCTGCCCGCCGCCAGCAAGGCCCAACTGATCGAAGTGCTCATCGCTCGCCGCGAGGTTGGGGCGATGAACGCCTTCTTGACGGCCGCGGCTGACACCGACGGCGGCATCGCACGCGCCGCCATCAAGGCGGTCGGCATACTCGGCGGGGACGGGGAAATGCCCAAGCTCATCGCCATGCTGCTGGCCGAGGCCGACGGCGGCAAACGGAACGAACTCGCCCAGGCCATCAACTCGATTGCCGCACGCAGCGAGAACTCCGACGCCGTGGGCGCGATGGTTATCGCCGCGATCGCCAAGGCCGACGCCGCCGCCCGGCCCAGCCTCGTGTCCGTGCTGCCGCGAATCGGCGGCGACAAGGCCCTGGCCGTGGCGCGCCAGCAACTAAAGAGCTCCGACGCCGAGACCCGCAAGGCCGCCATCCGGGCACTGTCCGACTGGCCCAGCGCGGCCCCGGCCGACGACCTCCTGGCCATCGCCAAGACCGGCTCCGGCGCCGAGGCAATCCTCGCCATTCGCGGCTGCGTCACGTTGCTCGGCAAACGCGACAACCCCGAGCCCGCCAAGGCCGTCGCCAAGCTCGCCGAGGCGATGAAGCTGGCCAAGCGAACCGAAGAGAAGCGAGCCATCCTGGGCGTACTGCAAAACGTGCCCTGCGAGCAGGCCCTCAAGCTGGCTGAGAGCTTCGCAACCGACGAGGCCCTTGCCCGCGAATCCACCCTGGCTGCCAACAAGATCAGGGCCGCCATGAAGAATCCGCGCAGAGGCGGGCGCCGGAAAAGGTAAGGGATAAGCCCAGGAACAGGGCCCGCGCCCCAAAAGCGGTTCTGCGCTTGCCGAGACCCACGTGCGACCGAATTTCCAGGGGTTTCAACTCCCAGGGATTGCTATCCCTGGGCTTCTGGTTGCGATGCGCGCTGACGGAACATATTGCCCTCGATGCTCGACCATGTGCAGACCCCTCAACGAAAACGGACTGGTTTACGACGCCCAGGGATAGCAATCCCTGGGCTTCTGGTTGCGATGCGCGCTCGCGGGGGGGATGTCGGGCGATGCGCCATCATGTTCGGCCCCGGGCCACGGCACCGGACTTGGTTCTGAAGCCCAGGGATAGCAATCCCTGGGTTTCTGGTTGCGATGCGCGCTGACGGAACATATTGCCCTCGATGCTCGACCATGTGCAGACCCCTCAACGAAAACGGACTGGTTTACGAAGCCCAGGGATAGCAATCCCTGGGTGCGAATCCCTGGGTGTGTCTGTCTCTTGCCCTGTTGCTCCGTCACCGGCGGTATACCTTCATCCCGGCAAAGCTCATTGCGGAAAATGCGTTTCTGTCGTAAAGTCGTTCGGTCATGAGCGTGAGAATCATTCATACAAGCAGGCCCGCCACCGACCCGGCAGTGCTGGCCGTGCGGGACTGCCTGCGCGCCGGCGGGATGACCGCCGCCGACGAGCAGGCGGGGCTGGACGTCCGCAAGACCGTCGCGGACATCCTGGCCAACGTCGAGGCTCGCGGCAACGCGGCCCTGATCGACTACGAGGCGGAGCTCGACGGCGCACACCTGACCGACGCTGCGCTTCGAGTTGGCGCCGACGAGATCGCCGCCGCCCACGCCGCGGCCGAGCCGGAGTTTCTGGCGCTGGTCCGCCGCGTGATCGCCAACATTCGCCAGTACCAGCAGAGCATCATGCACCAGGCGCCGCCGCCGGTGCGGCGTGGTGGGCGGACGCTGGCGGTTCGATACACCCCCGTTGACAGGGCGGCCGTGTACGTGCCCGGCGGGCGGGCGATGTATCCATCCACGGTTCTGATGACCGGCGTGCCGGCCCAGGTGGCGGGCGGGGGCGAGATCGCGATGACAAGCCCGCCTACGACCGGCGGCGACGCAAACCCAATGGTGCTCGCCTTGGCGGGCGAGCTTGGCGTGGGGGAGGTGTACCGGCTGGGCGGCGCGCAGGCGGTTGCGGCGATGGCGTACGGCACGTCGACGATTCGGCCGGTGGACAAGATCGTCGGGCCCGGCAACGCGTTCGTCGCCGAGGCCAAGCGGCAGGTGATGGGGCGGGTCGGCATAGACTGTATCGCCGGGCCCAGCGAGGTGCTAATCGTCGCCGACGGCACGGCCGAGCCAGAGTGGGTGGCGGCGGACATGCTCGCCCAGGCCGAGCACGATCCCGGCTCGGCCGTGCTTGTTACGGACTCGCCCGAGCTCGCCGGCGCCGTTGCGGCCGCGATCGAGCGACAGCTCCCGACGCTCGAGCGTGCCGAGGCCTTGCGAAGCGCCCTGGACCGCTACAGCGCGATCATCGTAGTGCCCGACATCGACTCCGCGTGCGCCGTCGCCAACGACTTCGCCACGGAGCACCTTCAGATAATCACCGCTGACGACCAGGCCGCACTGGGCAAGATCCGCCACGGCGGCGCGATCTTCCTCGGCCCCCATACGCCAGTGCCGCTGGGCGACTACTACGCCGGCCCCAGCCACGTCCTGCCCACAGGCGGCACGGCCCGTTTCTTCGGCCCGCTGAGCGCCAATGACTTTTTGAAGGCCTCAAGTGTTACGAGCTACGATTTCGCTTCCCTGGCCGCCGATGGATCCGATGTTACGGATTTCGCTAGCAGAGAAGGACTGACTGCGCACGCGAATGCGGTTCGAATTCGAATGGACAAGCGCAGGTAACTCATGAATCTCTTCCGCCCCAATATCCAGCAAATGACCCCTTACGTTCCCGGCGAGCAGCCGGGGATCGGCGAGCGGGTCGTTAAGCTCAATACGAACGAGAACCCTTATCCGCCTTCGCCGGCGGCGATGAAGGTGCTGGCCGAGATCGACGGCGAGCAGCTTAGGCGCTATCCGCAGCCGACGGCGCTGGCGTTTCGCGAGGCGGCCGGGGCGGTGCTGGGCTACGATGCCGACTGGATCCTGCCCGGCAACGGCAGCGACGACCTGCTTACGATGATCTTCCGCGCCTGCACCGAGCCCGGCCGGGCCGCGGCGTATCCGGTGCCGACTTACTCGCTGTATAGCACGCTGGCGAGCGTGCAGGACGCCGAGGTCGTCGAGGTGCCGTTCGACGATGACTACAATCTCCCGGCCGACGCCCTGGCCGCGGCGGCATCGGCGGTGACGCTGGTGGCCAATCCCAACGCGCCTTCGGGCACGCTGTTTTCGCCGGAAGAGCTGGAGGCCCTGGCCGGGCGCGTCAGGGGGCTGATGGTCATCGACGAGGCCTACGTGGATTTCGCCGACTCGAGCGCCATCGAGCTGCCGCGCCGCTGCCCGAACGTAATCGTTCTGCGGACGCTGTCGAAGGGATACTCGATGGCGGGGCTTCGGCTGGGTTTCGGCGTGGCCCGGCCGGAGATACTCACAGGGCTGATGAAGGTCAAGGACAGCTACAATGTGGACGCAATCGCGTGCGCCGTCGGTGCGGCGGCGATTGCGGACCAGGCCTACAAGAACGAGTGCGCCGCGAAGGTGCGGGCGTCGCGCGGCTTGCTGGCGGGGCAGTTGGAGGCCATGGGATTCCGCGTCTGGCCGAGCCAGGCGAACTTCCTGCTGGTCCGCCCGCCGACCGTCGGGGCTGGCCAGATATACGAAGGCCTCAAGAAACGTGGCGTCTTGATTCGATACTTCCAACAGCCGGGGCTCGATGACAAGCTGCGAATCAGCATCGGCACGGACCAGGAAAACGCCCAGCTCATGCGGGCGATCAGCGAGATACTATCGTCCGCCTGCGAAGGGCGAGGCGAACGAGGCGAACAATGAGCAAGCGAACCGCGACGATCCAACGGGGCACGAAGGAAACGAAGATCCAGGTCACGCTCGACCTCGACGAGGCCGGTGCGGTCGATGCGCGGACGGGCATCGGTTTTCTCGACCACATGCTGGACCACTTCGGCAAGCATGGCATGATGGGCCTGACGATCCAGGCCGAGGGCGACCTTCACGTCGACGACCATCACACGGCCGAGGATGTCGGCATATGCCTCGGCCAGGCCATCGCGGAGGCCCTTGGCGACAAGGCGGGCATCCGCCGCTACGGGTTCGCATCGGTGCCGATGGACGAGGCGCTGGCGAGCGTGTCGGTTGACCTGTCGGGCAGGGCGGTGATGGTATTCAACGTCCGCTTCACGGGCGACAAGATCGGCACGTTCGACACGCAGCTCATCGAGGAGTTCTGCCGCGCCCTGTCGGCCCACGCGGGCATGAACCTGCACGTCAACGTGCCGTACGGCTCGAACGATCACCACGTGGCCGAGGCGGTTTTCAAGGCGCTGGCGCAGGCGTTCCGCGCCGCCAAGGAGATAGACCCCGGCCGGCGCGGCCAGGTGCCGAGCACCAAAGGCAGCCTGTAGCGAATGGACATGCGCGGGAAGTACCTGTTGGTTCAGTGCCTGACGGCGGCTCGCGTGCCGCTGGCCGGTGGCGTGGTCGCGGCGCTGGCGACGGCGTCGGCGGCCTCGGCGGGCGCCTGGGCGGCGGTGGGTCTGCTGGCGCTTATCGAGCTTACGGACTTCCTGGACGGCATGCTGGCTCGCCGGTTCGGCGTCGCCGGCCGGTTCGGCGAGCTGTTCGACCCGTACTGCGATTCGATCTCCCGGCTGATAGTGTTCTTCGCGCTGGCGTCGGCGGGCCTGGCGCCGCTGTGGCTGCTGGCGGTGCTGGCGATCCGCGACGTATCCGTGGCGTACATCCGCATCCTGTGCATGCATACCGGACGGAAAGTCGCGGCGCGATTCAGCGGCAAGCTCAAGGCCGTTGTTCAGGGCGGTGGGGCGATCGTGCTGGCGACGACGCTGGCCTGGCCCGCACTGGACGCTACCGGCGCAGGGCTTCTGCGCCCAACCGTCGTCGCCGCCGTTGCGGCGGTTACGGTATGGTCGGCGGTGGATTACCTCATAGGGGCACTCGGGCCAAAGGGCTGAGGGCCCGGCGGGGTTCCCGCATCGCCGGTCAGCGGATTTCCTCGACGATCACCGCCTCGGTCAGGCCGTGGTCGACGAGTTGGTAGTGCTCCGTCCAGTCCTTGTGGTTCGGGTCGAAATGGGTCGGGCCGGTCCACGCCTGCCAGGGAACGTGCATCGGGCCGAGGATGTTCTTTCGCCCGCCGATGACCTCCAGCGTCACCGCGTTGTCGCCATCTGCGAGGGCGTCGGTCAGTTCCACCTCCATGGGTGCCCAGGGCAGCACGAACTCCTTGCCGCCGGCGTGGACGACCACGGCGGTGGCGCTGACCCCCGGCAGGCGAATGCGGACCCGCTGGCCGGGCGCCTTGCGGACGCTCAGGCGGTAGCGGACAGCCCCGCCGTAGAAGTCCAACCCCTGGCCGACCCACGAGCCAAGTGCCAGCCGGCTCGGCGGGGCTACCAGCGTCATCATGCCCGGTGAGGGCGTATCGCCCTCGCGCAGGGCCGCGCCGAACTCGCCGATGAGGTACAGGTCCTCAAGCTCCATGTCCGGGCGGTAGTCCATGGTCAGCAGGACTTCGTTATCGCCTTCGACCAGCAGGGCGGTAATGTCGATCGTGCGGATGTCCTCGTCCACCCAGAAGCCGGTCGGCTCGGCGGCGCCCCGGCCGTTGACGGTGATTGTGTAATCTTCCGGCCGTTCTATGCCCAGGCGGCAGATGCGGGGCAGATCGGTCACGTGGAAGCCGAATCGCAGCCGGCAGTGGCCTCGCGGGGCGGTGTCCACGGTGCCTTCGGCGTAGAGGTACCACGGCTGGTGGCCGCGGCCGAGGCGTGGGCCCAGCCCGAACCGTGCTCGGATCTCAGTGTCGGCCTTGAGCGTCGGCATGTGGTCCGAGAACGGCTCGTCGCCGAAGCTGTATCGGCAGTAGTCCAGCGGCATTGTGTTGGGCTCGGTGCGTTGGATATCGAACGGGCCGGCCAGCGCGGTCTCGGCGGCGACGGACGTGGCGGGTTGCGGCTCGGCGGCTTCGGGCACGCTCAGGCCCAGGGTCACCACTGCCGAGCCTGTCGGTGGCAGGTCGAGCTCGAACCGAGCCTGGGCGCCGGGGCCCTTGCCGGTGACCTTCGCATCCACGCGGGTCCGCTCGCCGGTTTGGGCATCCCATAGAACCACCGGCCCGCCGGCGGCGACGCTTACCTGAGCGCGATGCCCGGCGGCGCGGTCGTGGGACTGGATGAACAGCAGATTTCCGCGGTCCAGCTTTCGCAGCATTGTCCAGACGCACGTCAACTCCCGGCCGGACTCGGTGACCGACACGCGGCGAGCCAGCAGCGGTTCGATGGCAGACGTGACGGACTCGACGCTGTCGCAGGTCTGGCTGGCGGCTATGAGTGTGTCGATAGCCTCGCCGGGCTCTGCGTCGACGAGCCCCGGCCGGCGCCCGACGAAGAGCACCGAGCCGCCCTTGGCTTGCAGCGCCGTCAGCAGATCGACGGTTGTCTTGCGAAGGGTCACCGATGGCGGGACGATCGCGAGCTTGTACGTAAGCCGGCCGACCTTCAGGCCCTTGGTGTCGACCTTGCCGTGGGAGGCCAGGATAGACTCGTCGGCGAAGTCCCAGTCGTAGTGCTCGTCGCTGAGGGTTCGCGTGAGCTTGTCCAGGGCATCGTCCATTTCCGGCAGCAGGCTGCGCTCGCCGGCGAGAAAGGCCGTGGCCCAGCCGCTCTCGACGGGGTGGACCACCAGCACGTCGCGCACGGGCTGGCCCTGCGTAAGGGCCAGGCTCAGCCGCGCGAAGTAATCCTCGACGACGCCGTAGTAAGGCCACCACGGGCTGTGCGAGAAGATACTGGCGGGGTAGTCGCGTTTGGCCCCGCCGGCGAGGCTGAAGTGCGTCAGGTGCGGGCAGCGGAAGTTCACGCCCGTGGCGAACTGCCAGTCGCCGACGAACTTATGGCCCTCGAGCGGCCAGTCCCAGCCGGTGCAGCCGTAAAGCTCGCTAAGCACGCGAGGCCGGCCCATCTGGTCGGCGACGGATGAGCACTGCTTTGCGGTTATCAGTTCGTTGTCCTGGTCGGTCAGGATGTCGATGCCAGGCCACTGCATGTGCTCGTAGTGGGGCATGCACGCGCCGACGCAGTTGATCTGCGTTTTCAGCGACTGCTCGAGCAGCATGTGCCCGGTAAGGGCGATCTTGTGCTTGCCGCACCATCGCCCGATCTGCCG
>JAUWQU010000549.1 GCA_030610965.1 Phycisphaerae bacterium | reverse complement strand
CTCCGCGAGGGCAAGGTCGTTCGCCTTGCTCAGGGCGACTACGATCGCCAGACGACGTATCACGACGACCCCGTCGCCGTGGCGCGGTTGTTCGTCCAGGCCGGGGCGAAGTGGATCCACATGGTCGACCTCGACGCCGCGCGCACCGGCACGTGCGCCAACTCAGCGGCGGTCCGGGCCGTCGCCCAGGCCGTCGACGCCCGGATCGAGTTGGGAGGCGGGGCCCGCGATACCGCCGCCGTCGAGAAAATGCGCGAAAGCGGCGTCGCCCGCGTCGTCGTAGGCTCAGCCGCGATGAAGAACTGGCCGTGGTTCGAGGCCCTGGCCGCCCGCGACGACCTGGCCAGACGGCTGGCGCTGGGGCTCGACGCCCGCAACGGCCTGCTCGCCGCCCACGGCTGGACCGAGCAACTCGATACCTCCGCGGCCGAGCTTGCAGCACGCACCCGCGGCTGGCCTCTGGGGGCTATCGTCTACACCGACATCGCCCGCGACGGCATGCTCACCGGTGTCAACATCGAGGCCACCGCCGAGATAATCCGGGCTACGGACGTGCCCGTAATCGCCTCTGGCGGCGTCGGCAGCCTCGATGACATCTGTCGGTGCGCAAGCATCGGCTGCGCCGGCGCCATCATCGGACGGGCCTGGTACGAAGGAAAAATCGACCTTGAACAGGCTTGCGGCCTGGCCGACGACGCCGTATGATTTAAGGCGAATTGGCGGGAAAAAACTTGTTTCCCGGGCCAAACATGTTGTATTATGCCTTGCGAGGAGCTATTCAGCGCCCGGCCGCCTGACGGGTCTTATCGATATACTTCGCGGTTCTTCTGTGTTTGGGGGGGCACCGGAGGGGCGAGCCTCAAAAGATCAGGCCTCGTTATTTGACTCTATCATCCGCACCACTCGGTGGCTCGATGGTTTCGTTTGATGGATTGTTCACAGTTGGATCTTGTTTAGGAAGGTTTCTGCGATGAATCAGCAGTCTGCCGCCATGGATGACCAGACGAAAAAGGACAGGGCGAAGGAGCTGGAAGCCAAGTTGGTTATGGGCTCCGGGGTCCTGGAAATCACGGAGAAGGGCTACGGCTTCCTCCGCCAGACAAAGAACAACTACCGCGCCACGCCGGGCGACATCTTCGTCGGCAAGGACCACGTCCGCCACTCCGGCCTGCGCACAGGCCTGTTCATCGAGGGCAAGGTCCAGGCGCCGTCCAAGAAAAAGGGCGGGCCGAAACTGGAAATCCTCGTCAAGGTCAATGGCCGGCCCGCGGAGGAATATACCGACATCATCCCCTTCCAAGAGATGACCGTCGTCGACCCGCACCCCATGATGAAGCTCGAAACGCCCGGCGGACCAATGGAAATGCGAGTGCTGGACCTCATCTGCCCCGTCGGCAAGGGCCAGAGGGGCTTGATCGTCGCCCCGCCGAGGTCGGGCAAGACCATCCTCCTTCAGCAGATCGCCAACGCGGTCGCCATCAACAACCCCGAGTGCCACGTCTTCATCCTGCTGGTCGACGAGCGGCCGGAGGAAGTCACCGACTTCCGCCGAAAATGCCTCAACGCCGAAGTCGTCGCGTCAAACAACGATCAGGAAGTCTCCAGCCACGTCCGCGCCGCCGAGTTCACCATCGAACGCGCCAAGAGAATGGCCGAGTTCGGGCAGGACGTCGTCATCCTGCTGGACAGCCTCACCCGGCTCGGGCGGGCCTACAACCGGGCCATCGAGACCTCCGGCCGAACCATGACCGGCGGTGTCGACATCCGGGCACTGGAGATTCCCAAGCGGCAGTTCGGCGCCGCACGCAAGGTCGAAGGCGGCGGCAGCCTGACCATCCTGGCCACCGCGCTGGTCAAGACCGGCAGCCGTATGGACGACCTGATCTTCGAGGAGTTCAAGGGCACCGGCAACATGGAACTCCAACTCGACCGCAAGCTCGCCGAGCGTAGAATCTGGCCGGCCGTGTCGATACCCAAGAGCGGCACGCGAAAGGAAGAGCTCCTGGTCGACCCGTGGAAGCTGCCCAAGCTCCACATGCTCCGGAGAACGCTCAGTACCCTCAGCGTGGACGAGGAACTGCCCCAACTCCTGCGTGCCCTTGAGAAGTTCCCCAGCAACGAAGAGTTCCTCCGCCACCTCGAAGCAATGGCCCGCTGACGAAGAAGCCTTACCACAGAAACGCAGAGGCGCTGAGGGCAAGAAGAAAACGAACCTTTGCCGTCGAGGCGCACAAAGCGCCAATGCCCGTCAGCAAAAGCCCCTCGGCGGCGTCCGGGGGGAACCCCAAACAAAAACGGGCCGCGCCCAACATCAAGGGCGCGGCCCGTTCGATTTGTCACGCAGCCTTCTAGGCGACGATTACGCCACAGCGTCCTTGGCGGCCTTGGCGATGCGGAACTTCAAGGCCTTCTTGGCCTTGATCTTGATCTTCTCGCTGGTGGCCGGGTTACGGCCCCAACGAGCCTTCCGATTCACGACGACAAGCTTGCCCAGGCCAGGAATCGTGAAGCCGGCCTTCTTGGCCTCCTTGCATGCCAGTTGGACAAGGGCCTCCACGACCCCAATGACATCCTTCTTCGCCAGGCCGGTGTCCTCGGCCAGCTTCGCCATGATCTGCGCCTTCGTCATCGCTTTGACAACCTTTGCCATTTTTCTCGCTCCTTCTTCTAATAGGATGACCGAAAACTAAACATCCAGGTTTCGCCATGTCTCCGACGGCCCTGGAACGTCCCTGAGCGGCCGCCGCGACATGCCCCGGACCACACGATCCGAGGTTTACAGATCAATGGTGCATCTTACATGCAACCCCGTCAAGCCGAAAAAGCGCACTTCAGCCAATAAAATCAGGCATCTCATGAACCGCCCCGCCGCGACCCTCGACCGTAACCTCTACGATGGCGGCGCAAAAACCAGCCCCGGCCCGCCAAGTGCCCTTGTACAAGCCGGCCCAATTGCTATAGTATGCCTCCGCAACTCCCCCGGAGAGGTGCCGGAGTGGCCGATCGGGCGGCACTGGAAATGCCGGGTGCCTTAGGGTACCGTGGGTTCGAATCCCACCCTCTCCGTACCAAAAGAGCGAGGCTCCGCAAGCACTTTATGCAAAAGTACTTGCGTAGCCTCGCTTTGTTTTGCGCCCGGCTGTGTCCCGGATTTGCCCCGGTCGCTTTCCCCGGCCACAATCAGGGCCGCCGCAGCCAATGCTGAGGCCAGGGCCATGATGATGACAAGGCCGGCGCTCTTCCTCCGCCAGTGTCCGTCATACGCCCCAGCCGACATGGAACATCTGGCGCGCCCGATGCCCACTTCGCTTCCTTAACGCCTTCTCGCCGTCGTACGTGGCGCTGATGAAGTCCGGCTGCTGCGGCCGGACTATCGACGAGGAGGACGCCGACGACTCCGGCTTCCTCCAGTACCTGCCGCCCTACAGCCTCGGGGCCCACAAGACCTGGCTGCTGGAGGTGCCGATGAACGGCGACAAGAACCACAAGCCGTGGGACAAGATGGGCCTCGATCGCGGCGAGCCATGGCTGAATAACACGGCAAATGTCCTGCCGCCCCGGTCAGGCCGGCAGCAACGCCGGGATGACTGCCAGGTTCGTCGGCTCCAGGCCCAGCAGGTCCACGGCTCCGGAATCGGCCTCGGTCTGGGCTGACGGCTGGGCCAGCGATGGCGGTGGCATTGGCGAATCGCAGAGCAGGTCGATGCTGGCCGGGTCGCATAGGAACTGCCTGAATCCGGACAGCGGCGTGACGGCTGCGGCGCTGGCCAG
>JAUWQU010000221.1 GCA_030610965.1 Phycisphaerae bacterium | reverse complement strand
GGCCAGGTCCAGCCGGTCGTTGACGATTATGCCCGGCTGGAGTTTGCGGACCATGGCCAGCAGCTTTTCGCTCTGCCAATCGGCACGGCCCTTGCCGTCGGGGCCGGGATAGGAGAAGTCGAAGAAGAGGTAGTCGATCCGCCCGTAGCCGGTCAGCAGCTCGCGGACCTGGTTGTGGAGGTACTTGGTGTATCGGCGGATGTCGCGGCTCGCGTTGGCGGCGCGGGCGTCGGCGTCGTCGCGCATCGGGTGGTGGCAGTCGACGAGGTAGTCCGGGTGGTGCCAGTCTATCAGGGAGTGGTAGAAGCCCACCTTGAGCCCCTCGGCCCGGAAGGCCTCCACCATCGGGCGGATGAGGTCTCGCCCGCACGGCGTGTTGGGGGCCTTGTAGTCGGTGTGCTTGCTATCCCACAAGCAGAAGCCGTCGTGGTGCTTGGTGGTTATGACGAAGTACTTCATGCCCGCGTCCTTGGCGGCCCTGGCCCACGCGGCCGGGTCGTAGAGGTCCGGGTCGAAGTGGTCGAAGTACTTCTGGTAGTCGGCGTCGCTGATTCTCTCGCGGTTCTTGACCCACTCGTGCCGTGCAGCGAGGGCGTAGAGCCCCCAGTGGATGAACATGCCGAATCGGGCGTGGCTGAACCACTCGACATCCGGCCCGGCGGCCTTCTTTGCGCGACGTTTCCCGGCGGGTTTTCCAAGCCTGGTTGACTTTGGAGCGGGTTTCTTTGCGGCAGCCATGGGTGAATCTCCTTTCAGGCGGCAGGCGGTCACACGGTTTTATGATAAGGGCTCGCGTCCGAACCCGCATCGGCAGAAGCCCCGGCCTGACACGGTCGGGGACCCCGCGCCCCCGAGGGGTTGCGGACCTGCCTTGATTGGTTCGCCATCGCGCCCGAGGCTACTTGCCCCGGAACGTCGAGCAGCTCAGCATGCCGGTTTTTGTTCTCGCGTAGATCTTGCCGTTAGCCAGCGCGGGGACGGTCCAGCACGGGCCCCTGAGGACCTGGCCCGCCGCGAGCTGCTTGAAACCCTCGGCAGTGGCGTCGGCGATGACGATGGTTCCTTTGTCGGAAAGGATTATCAGTTTGCCGTCGGCCAGCATGAGCGAGCCGCGGCCAAGGTTCTTATGAGTCCACTTCACCTGCCCGTCGGCGGCGTCGAGGCACGTCAGGGTCGTCTCGTCGAAACCGTAGATCGCGCCCTTGTAGACGACGGAGTTGGTGTGCTTGTTGCGCATGGACTTGTTGGCCCAGAGCAGCTTTGGCTCGGCGCCGGACACGTCGAACATGGCGCAGCCGTGGTTGTAGCCCGAGGAGACGAAGACCTTCTTGCCGCCGTCAACCATCACCGGGTCGGCGGCATTGACGTCGTAGCTGGTCTTCCACTCGTGCTGCCAGAGCTTCTTGCCGTCGTCGGCGTTGACGGCCACGACGCTCTTGGCCGAGAAAAGAACCACGGCCGTCTTTCCGTCTCGCTCGACGGGCACGGGCGTGGAATACCCGCCGGGCCCCGTGCCACTGTCCCAGACGACCTTGCCGGTTGCCTTGTCCAGGGCCGTACCGGCCCCGCCGGCGTTGATGATGAGCGTGTCGCCCACCGGCAGGGCCGAGCCGGCGAAGCCCCACGTCGGCATCTTGGCCGCGAGTTGGACCTCCCAGAGCTTCTCGCCCGCCTCGGCGCTTAGGCACAAGACCTTGCCACGCTTCGACACCGTGTAGACGCACTTGCCGTCGACGGTGGGAGTGGCGTTCGGCCCGCCTTCGTACATCTTGGGCTCGAGCTTCGCCGGGTAGCTGTACTTCCATATCTCCTTGCCGCTTGCGGCGTCGAAGCAGTAGACGATGTCGTTGCCGGCCTTGTTGCCCATCGTGTATGCGCGATTGCCGACGACCGTAATCGAGCTGCACGATTTGCCGATGTTGGCCGACCAGAGGACCTTCAGCCCGGCGGCTGGCATAAACCATCCTGTCTCGGCCGAGATGCCGTTGTGGGCCGGGCCGCGGTAGATCGGCCAATCGTCGGCGGCGACAGTGTCGGCAGCGGCCAGACAGACCAGCACAAGAGCCCATCGTTTCAGGGTGGCATAATCGGACATCGCGGTTCTCCTGTCGTAACAGTTGGGGCGGCCCGGAGCCGGCGCCGGCCTGGGTCGGACCTTTCCGGCAGGCGACATCGCGTCGCCGACAGGCGAGGTCACTGCGTAATTTTCGCCAAGGCTACGCAACCAGTGTAGCGATCTCGTCATTCAAGGCAACATTCGGCTGTCATTGGCCGGGGACGTCGGCTTGACGGGAAGCGCCGTGGTGCAATATCATTTCATGTTGTGCCGTCGGCCTGGCCGATAAGCCGCCAACCCGGGCCGGCGGATTGTCTCCGATGGCCATGGCGTGTTTGTGACGTTGCCTGGCCGACCGCTTGGCGCCTTTCGAAAGCCGGCATGAAGCGAAACCTCATACCGCCCCCGGTCGTATGGCGACTCAGCCTGTACCTGCGAGAGCTTCAGGCCCTGGCAGGCGAAGGCGTCGAGAAGATATCCAGCCGAAAGCTCGCCGACGGCCTGCAGACCACCGACGCCCAGGTTCGCAAGGACCTGGCCTACTTCGGCCAGTTCGGCCGGCCGGGCGTGGGCTACCGCGTGGCCGAGTTGATCCAGCAGCTCAAGCAGATCCTCAACACCGACAAGGTCTGGCCGGTAGTGGTCGTCGGGGCGGGCGACATGGGCAGGGCCCTTCTGCGACACAAGGGGTTCCTGGCCAAGGGCTTCAATCTCGTGGCAGCGTTCGACATCTCCGACAAGCTCATCGGCATGGTCGTCGGAGGCGCGCCGATCCGCCATCTCGACGAATTACAGGAGTTTGTGCTGCAATCCGACATACGCATGGCCGTCCTGGCCGTGCCGCCCCAGGCCGCCCAGGGCGTCTGCAACCTGCTGTGCGAAGCGGGCATCCGGGGCATCCTGAACTTCGCGCCCATATCCATCTGCGCCCCTGGAGGCGTGACCGTCCGCCAGGTGGACCTGGCAGCCCATCTCGAACAGCTCAGCTTCCACGTCGGGGCCCAGAGCGGCCCGCCAGGGGCGATGCTACGGGTTCGCACCACACGGATCGCGACGGAGCGATAGTGTTTGCGAGCATTTAGACTGCCAATGCAGGCGACGTTTTTTTTGCGTGGCGGCTCCCGGCCCCCAACGGATAGAATGCCCAAATGGAAACGCGACACGCGCGTGTACCCGACGCAGCCGCCATCTGCGACCTGATCAACTACTACGCCGAGCGTGAGCGAATGCTCCATCGGAGCCTCGAAGCCATCTACGAAATGCTGCGCGAGTTTGTCGTGGCCGAGGAAGACAGCCGGATCGTCGGCTGTGTCGCGGTGGACGTCTTCTGGGCCGACCTGGCGGAGGTGAAGTCGCTCGCGGTGGCCAAAGATCGGCGCAGCCAGGGCATCGGCCGAATCCTCGTCGAGGCCGCCGAGGCCGACGCGAGAAAACTGGGCGTCAAGAAACTCTTCGCCCTGACTAACGAAAAGGGCTTCTTCCTGTCCCGCGGGTTCACGCCCATCGACCGGGACACGCTTCCGGAGAAGGTCTGGCGGGAGTGCATCGCCTGCTCGAAGTTTGACGCCTGCGACGAAATCGCGATGATTAAGAACCTATCCTGACGTGTCCGTCAGGTACGTGGCACAGGGCCCAAGGCATTGAACGATATCGAACCCATCATCCGCCTCGAAGGCGTTCACAAGGCCTTCGGCAACCTGGTCGTGCTTGACGGCGTGGACCTCGCGATCCGACCGGGCGAGACGACCGTGGTCATCGGCCCTAGCGGATGCGGCAAGAGCGTGCTGCTCAAGCACATAATCGGGCTTCTGCATCCCGATCGCGGCAAGGTGTATTTCCGCGACCAGGTGGTCTCGGGCATGACCGACCGCCAGTTGGTCGGCGTGCGGCGGCGGATGGGGTTTCTCTTCCAGGGCGGGGCGCTGTTCGACTCCATGACCGTCCGTGAGAACATCTGTTTCCCGTTGATCGAGCATGGCATGCGCGACCAGTCGGAACTCGACGAGCGCTGCCGGGAGGTGCTCAAGCTGGTCGGCCTGGACGGCGACCAGGACCGCATGCCCGAGGACCTCTCCGGCGGGCAGAAAAAGCGCGTCGCGCTGGCCAGAGCCGTTGCGATGAGGCCGGAAGTAATACTCTACGACGAGCCGACGACCGGCCTGGACCCGATTCGCTCGGACCTCATCAACGAGCTTATCCTCAAACTTCAGCGAGCCCTGGGTACGACGGCCGTGGTGGTCACTCACGACATGGCCTCGGCCCGCAAAGTCGGCGACAGGATCGTCATGTTGTACGAAGGGCACTTTGTCGCCGACTCTGCGCCGGATAAACTGCTTGCCGAAGGCAGCGACATCGTAACGCGGTTCGTGCATGGCCGGGCCAGCAAGCAGGAGCTGGCGGAGATCGAGGCGGCCCAGTTGCCCAACCATGACGAACCCGGGAGCGGCGTAATGTGAACATTGGGTTTACCAAAAAGCATGAGAAGACAGTGCGTCATTTCCCAGGGATTGCTATCCCTGGGCTTCCGGCGCCTCTCTTCCTACTGCCTATTACCTATTACCTACTACCTTCTGTTGGGAGCCGGGAGAGCGATAAATGAAGCAGCACACTCGCAACGTGGCGGTCGGGCTGACGGTTCTGGTAGCCTTGGCTATGTTCGGCGGGATGATCCTGATGTTCGCCGGCCTGCCGGAGCTGCTTCAGACCGGGCGGGTTCTGCGGCTGAAGTTTCAGAACACGGCCGGGGCGAAGTCTGGCGAGTGGATCTACATGTCGGGCATTCAGATCGGCAAGATCACCAGCGTCGAGTTCGCCGGGCCCGACCCGCGAGAAGGGGTGATGTTCATCTGCCGGATCGACTCGGACGTCAAGGTTCCCGGCAACATCGAGCCGACGATCACCGCCCGCGCATTCATGGGCGGGCCCTACTTGGAGTTGCGGCCCACCGGACCCGATCGCTACGACCCGGCGACCAAGAAGAAACTCGAGTACCTGCCCGATGACTGGCCCGAGCCGCTGGAAGGCAGACGAATCTCGCCGAGCATGCTGCCAAAGGAACTCACCGACGGGTTGAAGAACCTTTCCAAGCTGGCCGA
This sequence comes from Phycisphaerae bacterium, assembly GCA_030610965.1. Taxonomy (GTDB): domain Bacteria; phylum Planctomycetota; class Phycisphaerae; order SM23-33; family SM23-33; genus JAUWQU01. The sequence goes on along the minus strand of JAUWQU010000221.1, from coordinate 1,412 downwards.
GTCGCTTAATAGCCTCGTCGCCGCGCCCGCCGAAACGCAGCCGGCCGGGACGCAACCGACCACCCAATCGACGCCGGCGACGCTTCGCGGAACGCTGGCCAAGTTCGAGCAGGCGCTGGACGACCTGCACGAAGTTCTGGGCGACAAGTCCAACCAGGAGAACTTCAAGAAGTCGATGGCTGGCCTGGCCGAGGCGGCCGACAAGGCCTCCGAGGCAATGGACGCGCTGAAGGCCTTCGCCATCGAGGGCCGGGAAAAGGCAGGCAAGACGCTCACCGCCGCAAGCCAGGCCATCGAGAAGTTCGGTGAGCTCGCCGACAACACCGACCGGCGACTGGACGATATCTCCAAGAAGATTATCACCGACGCCGAGCAGCTCTCCAAGGTCCTGGAAACAGTCAACCGCATCGCCACCAAGATGGATACCGGCGAGGGAACCGTCGCGAAGCTCATCAACGACCCGAAGCTCTACGACAATTTCCTCCAGGCGTCCAAGCAACTGTCGGAGTTGGCGGCCGAGCTGCGCGTCCTCGTCCGCGAGTGGGAGAAAAACGGCGTGCAGCTCAAGCTCAAATGAGAAACGAATCCGCGATATGAAGATCGGTCCGGCAGTCTACAGGTGGCGATGGCTGATCCTGCTTGCCTGGCTGGCCGCGGGGGCAGGGCTGTGCTGGCTGGCGCCGCACCTGGACCCGGCCGCCCACGAACCGACAAGCTTCCTGCCGCGGGGCAACCCGTACAGCCAGGCCGCTGAGGCGCTGCAGAAAAACTTCCCGAGGTCAAGCGGGCTCAGCCAGGCCGTCGCGGTCTTCGAACGCGCCGACGGCAAGCTCTCAGCCGAGGACTTCAAGGCCGTCCAGGCCGTCGCTGCCGCAATCTCCAAGCCCCGCCAGCCGCACATGACCGCACGCGGCCTGGCCGGCATCGTGGTCCGCAGCCCGGCCAGCCTGCCGCTGCCGACAAACCCGTTCAAGAGCCCCGACGGCCACGCCGCGCTGGTCATCGTCGACGTGCCCGCCAATTTCATTACCATCCGCTCGGCACGGATCGTCGACCACATCCGCGCCGTCGCACAAGCGGCCAGGCTCCCGGCCGGCCTGAATGTCGCCGTCACCGGCTCGAGCGGCTTCGGGCACGACTACGGGGCCGCGGCCGAGCGAAGCCACGAGCGCATCGGCCTGGTCACGCTGATCGCCGTGGTGATAATCCTGCTTCTGGTCTACCGTTCGCCGGTAGCGGCGCTGGTTCCTCTCGTGGCCATCAGCGCCGCGGCCTTCGTGGCGATGAAGATTCTCGCCGTCGGCCAGCACTTCGGGATGCATATCGGCACGGGCGAGAAGGTGTTCGTGATCGTGCTGATATACGGGGCCGGCATGGATTACTCGATGCTGTTCATCAGCCGTTTTGGCGAG
>JAUWQU010000080.1 GCA_030610965.1 Phycisphaerae bacterium | reverse complement strand
CACGCTGATGAAGATCCTCGCCGGGGCCTTCGACGACTACACCGGGCAGGTGTCGCTGCACGACAAGCCGGTTCTGCTGCACTCCCCCGCGGGCGCCAAGGCAGCCGGCATCCAGATGATCCACCAGGACCTCAGCCTCGCCGGGCCGGTGAGCATCGCCGAGAACGTCCTGGCCGGACGCCTGCCGCGCCGCGGCCCGCTGCTGAGCCGCCGGCGAATGATCGCCCAGTGCCGCCGGCACCTCGCCCGCATCGGCCTGGACCTCGACCCGCTCACGCCCGTCGAGGAATTGAGCCTGCACGAGGCCCAGCTCGTCGAGATCGCCAAGGCCCTGGCCAACGCCCCGTGCATCCTCGTTATGGACGAGCCCACCAGCTCGCTGGGCCGGGCCGAAGTAGGCCGGCTCTTCGAGATCATCCGCCGCCTCCGCGCGCAGGGCCTAGCCATCGTCTACATCTCCCACCACCTGCCGGAAGTCCTCCAGATCGCCGACCGCGTCACCGTCCTGCGCGACGGGCGAAAGGTCGCCACCGAGGACATCGCCGACGTGACAAGCGCCGCACTCGTCGAGATGATGGTCGGCCGGAACGTCGCGACGCTCTACGCCGAACGCCGCAACAAGCCCGGCGCCGTCAGGCTCACCGCCCGAGGCCTCAGCCGCTGGGGGTTCTTCCACGACGTGAGTTTCCAGGCCGCGGCCGGGGAGATCGTCGGCTTCGGCGGGCTCAGCGGCGCCGGCCGAAGCGAGGTGGCACGGTCGCTGTGCGGCATCGACCGGCTGGACGCCGGCGTTATCGAACTCGACGGCCGGCCCGTCCGCCCGCGAAACTACCGCGCGGCTATCGCGGCGGGCCTGGCCTACCTTACCGAGGACCGCAAGGCCCAGGGCCTGGCCCTGCGAATGACGATGGGCGAGAACCTCCTGTCGGCCATCATTCCCAGGCTCTGCCGCTTTGGCCTGCTGAATCCGCGGCGCGGTGAGGGCACAATGGTCGAGCTCATCCGCTCGCTGGACATCAACCCGCCCCAGCCCAGGCGCATGGCCTCGGCGCTGTCGGGCGGCAACCAGCAGAAGGTCCTGCTGGGCAAGTGGCTGGCGGCCGGGCCGAAGGTGCTGATCCTCGACGAGCCCACGCGCGGCGTCGACGTCGGCGCGAAGGTGGTCATCCACCGCGCTATCGCCGCCCTTGCCGACGCGGGCACGTGCATCATCCTGATATCGAGCGACCTGCCCGAGCTGGTCGGCCTGAGCGACCGCATCCTCATCATGCGGGGCGGGCATCTCATTGGCCAGCTCCCGCGCGGCCAGGCCGGCGAGGCATCCGTCCTGCTTGCCGCCAACGGCGAAGGGAGGCTCATGCCCGCATGACCCAGCCCCCGCCAATCCCCGCCGCCAACGGTCGAGACCTGGCCTCCAGCCGGCTCCTGGAAACGCTCAACGTGCTGGGCGTGTATATTCTCGTGGCCGGACTGTTCGCGATCGGCTGCGCTGTTTCCCGCCAGTTCCTCACGCCCGACAATCTCCTCAACGCCCTGCGTTCTGTTGCGCTGATGGGCATCGTCGCGGTCGGCGTTGCGTTCATAACGTACAGCCGACACTACGTGGACCTGTCCATCCCGGGCATCATGGCGCTGTCGGGCACGGTGGCGGTGTGGGCGTTGCAGTACGGCATAGTCGCGAGCCTGGCCGCCGGGCTTGCGGCCGGGCTTGTCATCGGAATCATCAACGGCCTGGTCGTCGGCTATTTGCGCCTCAACCCGATCATCTGGACGCTAGCGATGATGAGCATCCTGTCCGGCGTGATCCGCTGGGCCTACGCCGGGCGGCAGATATACCCCGACGCAGCCACCGCGGCCGGGCGGGCCTTTCTGGATCTTTACCACCACGCGGTCTTCGGCGTTGTGCCGCTTCCGTTGGTGATCCTCCCAATCGCAGCCGCCGTCGGCCACGTCGTCATGCGTCACACGGGCTACGGCGCGGCGCTTAAGCTGACCGGCTCGAACTACGAGGTGGCCAGGCTGAGCGGCGTCCACGTCCGGGGCGTGGTGGCCGGGGCGTTCGCGATATCCGCGCTGGCCAGCGGCGTCGCGGGGATATTCCTGACGAGCTTCAACAAGGTCGGAGCGGTGTACATCGGCGAGGGGTACGACTTCAAGACCATAACCGCGGTGGTTCTGGGGGGCATGACGTTGGCCGGGGGGCGCGGCAACATCGCGGGCGTGCTCGGCGGGGTCATGGCGATCGCGTTGATGAGCAACGTCATGTCGCTGGTTCGGATCGGGGATTTCACGATCGGCCAGTTCGCCCAGAACATCGTCCAGGGCGCGGTCTTCATCCTGGTCGTCGGGGTAAACTCCTTCTCTCGAAGAAAGGCGGGCAGGGACGATGCGTGACGGCGGCGAGAGTTCGGCGGCGGGCAAGGCGGCGGCGATTGCATATCGCTGGCGAGTCTGGCTGCTGTGCGCGGGCATCTTTGCCGTAATGGGCTGCATGGCGCCGAACTTCCTGACGGCTCGCAATTTCGCCGACATCCTCAAGGGCGTCGCCACCAATCTTCCGGCCGCCATAGGTTTCACCATCGTTCTGCTGGCCGGACAGTTGGACCTGTCCGTCGGCTCGGCGATGACGCTTGGCGGAATGCTCGTGATGGGCCTGGCGCCCGAGTTGGGCTGGGCTGGCGCCTTCGCCGTGGCGGTCGCGGGCGGGGTTGTGCTGGGCCTTGCCAACGGCCTGCTTGTGGCCAGGGCGAAGATCAATTCCTTCATCGTCACGCTGGGGGCGATGATAATCGTCTACAACGCGATGGCCATTTACTGCAAGGGCGGGACCATCACGACCGATTCGTTCGGCCTGTCGGACTGGTTCCAGCGCCCGCTGGTCGGCGCCGCCCCACTCGGCGCGGCAGGAGCGGCTCAGTGGCCGGCCTGGCTGACGCTCTGGCTTACGCCGCGAAACCTCGTCCCCCTTGCCCTTTTGGCCGGGGCGAGCCTGCTGCTGCGGCGCACGCCCGTGGGGCGCGGGTTCTACCTGCTTGGCGGCAACCCGCAAGCGGCGTGGTACTCCGGGCTGCGAGTCGACGCATACGTCGTCGGGGCGTTCGTGCTCTCGGCGAGCCTTTCCGCCGTGGGCGGCTCGCTGGTTGCCATGAGCGAGGCGGCAGGGAGCCTCAAACTCGGCGAAAACTCGCTGATGGCTATCGTCGCCGCCGCCGTCATCGGAGGCACGAGCATGGAAGGCGGCAAGGGCTCGGTAATCGGCACGGCCGTGGCGCTGGTGGCGCTTACCGCGCTGATCAACGGCCTGAGTTGCCTCGGCGCCGGCCACGAGGTCAAACTGATGGCCAGCGGGCTGGTCCTTGCGCTGGTTATCCTGTACGATGCATGCTGGCTGCATGTGCGGCAGAGAACAAAGGGGCAACGCAAGGACCTGCTGCTGGAACTCAAGACAAGAGGAGCTTCGTCATGACATTTCGGTGGACTACGGCGATGGGCCTGATCGTCGCGTTGGCGACGGTGCTCGGCTGCCAGGACGAGAAGAAAAACACGCAAACCCCCGCCGACAGGGCAGCGGCGCTTGCCGAGTCGCTGGCGGTGGATGTCTCGGGCCTGAAGTCCGCGGACAACCAGCCGCTGATTATCATGGACACCTCGCCGCTGAAGGCGCCGCCCCGCGCGGCCGATTCGACCAAGCTGCCAGAGGAGGACCCCCTGCGCTGGTACGACATGGAATACGCCGGCTGGGACTGCAAGAAGGTCAATCTGCCCAAGAGCCCCGCCGACGGCGCCAAGGGCAAGCACGTCATGTGCCTGCGGCACATGGACCACCCGTACACGACGGCCTACACGCGAGGCATGGAGAAGGTCGCCAAGGCTTACGGCATCCACCTGAAGACCCTCACGGCCGGCAACGCGGACGTCAACATCCAGTCGCAACAGATCGACCAGGTCATCAACGAGAGGCCGGACCTGGCGATAGTTTTCCCCGTCGACGCCACGGCCGTGGTGCCCATGCTGCGCAAGCTCAACAAGGCGGGCATTCCGGTCATCGCCAGCAACCTGCTTCCCGTGGACCAGGGCATGCCCTTCGTGCTTACCTGGACCGGCCCCGACGACTGGGGGCAGTTCCGCATGCTCGCCCGCGAGTTCGCCGAGAAGATGAACCACGAGGGCGGCTACTGCATCGTCCGCCACATGCCCGGCAGTTCGTGCTTCTTCTCGCGGACGTTCTCGGTGGTCTCGGAACTGAAGAAGATCGCCCCGAAGATGAAATGCCTGGACATGCAGACGACCATGCTCCAGGCCGAGAAGACCGCCGAGGTCGTCTCCGGGTGGATCACCAAGTACGGCCCCCAACTCAAGGGCATCGTCAGCGCCGACGACTCGGGTGCCCAGATCGGCATCAACGAGGCGTGCAAGAACGCCGGGCGGGAGGCAATCGTCCGCGTCGCGGCGGGCAACTCGAAGGTGGGCATGGACTTCATCAAGGCCGGATCGCTCCATGCCATCACCTACCAGAGCCCCGAGGCCGACGGCGCGCTGCCGATGAAGCTCGCGGCCGAGTGGTTCAACGGCAAGACCGACCTCAAGCCGGTCTACTACCTGCCAAAGCACGTCATCACGGCAAAGGACGTGGACGACTACCTGCCCGCCCAGTGGTGAGCCAGCCGACGGCCAATCGAAGCGGAGCAACGCCGCCATGAAACGATACGGGCCTGGCCTCTGGCGGCCCGGCCTCAATTCCACTCATCTATGACTCGGCCCATCAGGTCGTTCAGGCGGCGTCTATCCTCGGCTATTCTGGCTTGCTCGGCCCGCTGCTCCGTGGCCCGGTAATGCTGGCCTATCGTGCTCAGCACTGAGTACCGGCAGCGAAGGATCCGGAATCCGTTGAGGTGGTTGTAGTCCATGCCCGCCAGGCGGCGGTTCTCCCGTTCGAGGTAGTCGATCCTGCTCCCGATGCCTCCCGCGCGATTGCACAGAAAGTTAAACACCTCGTAGGCCCTGGGAATCGGCTCGAATTGCTGGGCCTTCTCTAACTCCTTGACCGCCTCGTCCAGAAGATTCACCGACGCGGCGCTGAAGCACATCGCACGGCTGAAGTGCGCGATGGCCTTGCTCGGGTAGGCCAGTTGCCCCGCCAGGCACTTGCGGATCGTTTCCTTGCACTCCGGCAGGCGGGAGTTCGCCAGGACAATGTTCTCGCCGTCGCAGAAGACGGGCACCCACGCGGCGCCCTTGTCGTACACGGCCTTTTGCATCAGCCGGATGTACGCGCCACTCCAGGGCACGATGATCCAGCGGACCCCCAACTTATCAAGCTCGCGGGGAGGGAGGTACCCACCCAGCAGTTGCCGCTGGAACTTGTAGGTCTCGATGCTATACGCCTGTTGCGCCCGGCCGCCGACGAACATCTTGAGCTTCGGGCAATACCAGCGCAGATAGCCCTCCCACCGCCACTCGTTGAAGCACCTGCCGGACAGGTCGTTGTCCCGGATGAAGTCCTTGGCGTAGGGCGAGAACATCTGGTAGGCGATCATGTTCTTCAGGACGCTCTTGTACCGCACGACCGGGCTGTCGGTCCGGTAACGATTGTAGTTCCGGCGGGTCTGGATGCCGATTACGAAAAGGACGACCAGGCCGACAACGATGGCGGGCAGGTGCCACATCAGTCCCCTGGCCATCGAATGCGGCGGCGCATCGCTGACGGCCTGCTTGCCGGCGACAGGGGCGGGTTCCATGGCGCCGGCCGCCATCTCGCCAAGCCAGCCGACAAGCCATTGCATCCGCCGCGCCAGCATCGGGGCCAGAAGCATAAGCGCCAGCGGCATGAACCGCCTGGCGCCGAACGCCAGATGGATGCCCCCGGCCGCGATGCAGACGTCGAAAACGACTATGCCGATCCGCTCGGCGGACCAGGGCGACATCTGCCGCCGCTTGAACCATGCCGAAATCGACGCGAGCGAAACACCCAGCGCAAACAGGCCGATTATCGGGAAGACGATCATCACCGCAAGCCAGCCGTAATGCTGCTGCATGACGCCCCGAAACGATTCACTCGCGGCCACGCCCTTGAAGACTGCATCGCTGACCGTCTTGGCGAACGCCGCGCGCACGGGCTCGGCCTGGGCGATGATGGCCACGCAAACCGCAACGATCACGACCAGCAGAACGAAGTCCTCCACGTCCATCAGCTTTCCCCGGTGGATCTTGACCGCCACCTGAAGCGGCACCAGCGTGCAGAAAAGCCCCACTATGCCGAAGAACTCCCACGACGTGCCGAACGTGTTCGGCGAGGCCGTGAAAATGCTGTTCCACTCGATGACGCTCCGCCAGATGTTGCTGTCCTTGCCGATCGTCACAACGATCGGATGGGTGAGGTTCCACATCTCCCAGAACGGCATCGTGAGCTGGCTGAAATCGCGGAAGGCGTTGTGTATGCCGTACGGCGTGACCACGCCGGCCAAGGCCACGGCGCCGAAAGCCGCGGCCAGGTAAGGCCATTTCCGGCGGATCATCGCCGAGGCGCTGGCCTTGAGCGTCTGGCCCAGCGGGGTCGAGGATCCCCCGCGATTGGCGGTACGGTCCTTCTTTCTGACGCTCCAGCGGATAAAGTACCAGATGCCCAGCACGAGAACGAACACGACTATCGTGGACACCATGTCCGGAGACGAACGTCTCGCCGCAGAGCCGGAACTCATACCCATGTAATGGAAGATCGCCGCCACGGCCCCGGCGACGGCCACCCCAGGCACCCACGCCGATAGCAGATTTCGCCCGAAAATAGGCAGGATAACCACGCAAAACGCCCAGAAGAACATCGCCAGCAAGCCCAGCGTGAACCCGCCGTGCAGGTTCGCCCAGATCACGCCGAAGACCAGCATCGTAAGCCAGATCCGACGGGGCCTCCCGGCCGTGCGGTAGAGCAGGTGAAGCATCACGGGCACGAACATCAGCGTGGTGAGGTTCGGGCGAAGGTCGATGAAGCTTCGCCCGGCCGCGATTACCCCCGCCGATACTATCAGCGCGATAGGCCAGCTCGCCTCGCGCCGCCGGCATGCGAGCACAAGGAAGCCCGTACCCGCCATAAGCATCAGGGCCTTGAGAACCAGCAGGCCGGCCTCGTCGCCGAGTTGGTAGGAAACCCAGTACGCCAGGTTCGTGCCCCAGTTCTGGTTGATCCACCCGCGGCCTTCGGTCATGAAGGACCAGTCGTCGACCTTGCCGAGCTTGCCGGCCACGATGTCGCGTCCAGCGGCCAGGCCGACGTACAGGTCGCCCGTTGGCCTCGGGACGGACCAGACGGTCGCCACGGCCAGGACCACCGCCGCCAGGGCGACGACCGTGACGATCTGCCGAGCGAGGCCGCCGGGGGCCTCGGGCAAGAGCGATTGGGCCGGGCTCGTCTCAGGTGATTTTTCTGCATTCATTAACTCGACACCTCGCAATCGTCGCGGTCATGGCAGGAACGCGTCGATCCGTTTTAGCTTCTGTGGAAGGTAGGTCCGGGCCACGTACTCCAGGCCGTGCTTTGCAAGTGCCTGCTGCTCGACGCGGACGCCCATTTTAAGCATCTTCTCGACGGCTCGCTGCCACTGGCTGTAATGGCGGATGAACGGGTCGTTCTTCATCGCGTCGGTGGCTCGCTTTCGGTCGACATCCTTGAGCGGGTGGGTCGGCAGGTCGTACTCGACGATGTCGGCCGGCGTGACGCCCAGGAACCGCGCCTGCGGCACGCAGAAGAACTCGTTGAGGTGGGCCGCGTTGCCGCTACCGACTTTAAGTGTACGATAGATGTTGAAGTACCCGTACGGGTCGCCGTCGGTAAACACGTAGACGGGCAGTTTGTTCGCGTCGGCGAGGCGGCGAATGAATCGCCGGCAGGCCCGGCTGGGCACGCCGCCCATCGAAACCAGTATGCAGTGCTGCTCGTCGTAGAAGTTTTCCTCGACCAGCCGCTCGAACATGCCTTTGGTTTCCACGGCCAGCAGGAACTTCGCTTTGGTGCGGAAGTCGAGGTTTTCGACGACCGTGGGCACGCTGTAGGCGCCCGAGCCGAAGCGGGTGCAGTCTATCTCGACGGGCTTGCCCGTCCGGCGGTCGCGGTCGATGACGACAAGCTCGCCGGCGACCTCCCCGCCGTGCTCGTCGGCCCGGAAGTGCAACTGCTCGCGGTTGACCGAGAGCATCGCCTCGACGTCGTCCATGACCGTGTCGGACTCGCCCTGCTCGGCGAACGCGGCCTCGCCCCAGTTGTAGGCCTGGTAGTACGCCTCCCGCTTGGTCGAGTGGCGGCCTGTCTCGACGAGGTCCTTGCTCATCGCCAGCATCTTGAGCGTCTGGGCGAACGTCTTGACCGTCGAGGCCGTCAGCGTGCGGACCTTGCTGCGCCCCCGTAGCTGGAAGAAGCCCTGTCGAGGCCGATACGAAACATTCGACAGCGCGCGGATCGGCAGCTTCATCTGCGGCTTCTGCTTGCGCTGGATTCGGCCGTAGACTACCTTGGCCTCATCGCGGATTTTAGCCACGACGTTCGGGGCTTTACTGGACATCGCTCGCCTTTCGCTCACGTGGTTGCCGGCTGGCGCACAGGCACCGCATCGACCAAGCCGTATTCTGCCACGCGGCGGTTGAGCATGTCCAGAACGTCCAGCCGCGAAACCGCGGTAGCGCCGCTTTCCAGCAGCTCTCGCTCGACCTGCCCGGCCAGGATCCGGCTGGTGTTTCGGGACACCAGCCAACTCCGCTGGACCCACGAACTCAGCCAGGCTTTGTCCCACATGGTGACTCGCCCGCCCTCGTGAAGGACCTGGAGCCGGCTGCGGCGAATGGCGCGATTCTGGCGGTAGTCGGCCATCGCCGAGCTTGCCTCAGTCAGCCGGCAGCAATCGAGCACCTTGACCGACAGTTCGGCCAGGGCGTCGGAAGTGACTGTCAGCCAGGAGGTTCGCCTGAGGTAGATGCCGATGGCGATTGCCAGTTGCGTGGCGTCGTAATAACGCCCCCGGGTTCCCTGCATCGCGCTGAACATCGACCCGGCCAGTTTGCGGACGTCGAAGGCCTCCTTTGTGGAGTCGCTCTTGCAGACCTGGATCTTCCCTGATCCGTCCACGGCACCTTCCTTGTATCCGGCCTGGCGTCCGGATAATCTTCAGGAAAAAGCAAATCGCAAGCACCAAAGCCCAAGCAAGGGCCAAATCACGAGCGCCAGATTCCAACAACTGCCCATCCGGCGTAAGCGACCTTTCTTCCTGGCGGACCATAACACGTTCGACAACCATCAATTGATAGCGTCTGAGGCTTCAGACTTCAGGCTTCAGACTTCAGGAGAAGAAACAGTGGCCGGCAGTCGCGAAGCTCCCGCCGTTTTTGCTGCGCCTGAAGCCTGAAGTCTGAAGCCTGAAGCCTCTGTCTCGTGCATCGGCCGAGCAAAACGCAGG
>JAUWQU010000400.1 GCA_030610965.1 Phycisphaerae bacterium | reverse complement strand
GCCGACCTGCTGGTCGGCGACGGCGACAGCGTCTATATGCGTAACTTTCTCGTGTTCGGCAAGGGCGAGGCCAAGCCCGGTTGGGCCAGGCGCCTAAGCGCCACGTCGGGCATGCTGGATGACTCGTGGTTCAACCGGATGTACTGGATTCTCGACGGCAAGCTTCAGGGCGAGTCGCTGGTCCATGATGACGACATGGTGTATTCGGTTCGCGCGTTTAAAGTGCGTGGCCATGGGGGGTTCATAGAGGCGGGCGTCAAGGGATACACGCTTGCAGCCACGATTCGCAAGCCGCACGTCGAGGCCGCGACCAACGCGAAGAAACGCCGCTCCCCGGGCTTCTGGCCGCTGCCGGTGGGGGATGAGTGGACCATGCACATCTTGCCGCGGGTTCGTGCGATGGCCCTTGCGGGTAAGACTCTGCTGTACGCCGGCACGCCGGACGCGCTGGACCCGAAGGACCCCTGGGCTGTCTACGAGGGCCGGCGAGGGGGCGTACTCATGGCTGTGTCGGCCGCTGACGGCAAGACGCTGTCGGAGCTCAAACTCGGCGGCGCGCCCGTTCAGGATGGCATCGCCGTAGCCGGCGGGCGGGTTTACATCTCGACCACGGACGGCAGGCTTATGTGCTTCGGCGGAAAATAGTCCCGCGTCCGCGTTTTCCAAGCGTCCGTATTTCCGGGTGCGAGACCCCAGTGTCGCTACCCAGGGATTGTTATCCCTGGGCTTCTGAAGATCACCAACCGAATCCCGCGTACACAACTCGATCCGCGTGTCATCGTGCCGAGTAACCTCCCCGAGTCACAAACCCGACACCCACCCGAAGCCCCGGGATAGCAATCCCTGGGTACGAATCCCAAATGCAAACTTCCGGGCGCAAACCCCGTAAGTAGAGACGCCAACCATTCATTGAGGAGAAGAGACGAAAACCTGTTTCCTCTCAGCGTTCTCAGCGACCTTTGCGAGAGACATCTTTGGTTGCGGTAGAAGGGGGCTTTTCCGGTATGACCTTGAGGTCCCGCATCCATTGGGCGGCCTCGTCGCCCCAGCGGCTTAGCGGGTAGACCTGCATGCCCGTGCCGTGCCGGCCGCCGGGGTAGACGTGCAGGGCGGCGGGCACCTTTGCCTTTGCCAGGGCCGTGAAGTAGCCGATGCCGCTGCCGGCATAACCATCGGACTCGCTGACGGCGATGAACGTCGGCGGGGTGGCCTTGACGGTCATCACGGCTTTCAGCATGTTACCTGGCTTTCTTTGCCTTAGGCTTTCTGGGCCTGGGGGTCCTTGGGGTCGTGTACCTCTTGAGGCACTCGGGCGACATCTCCACCGCCTTCTGCCGAGCGGCGGCGTCGTAGTCCCAGAACTCATCGACGATTTTCTTGACGGCCGGGAATGCCTCATCCGTGTCGCCGTACTTTTTGCGGAGCTGCTTGAGCTGGGTCTTGAGTTCCTTGACGACGTGGGCGTAGGCCGTGTCGTCGTAGACGTTGCGGACCTCGCGGGGATCCTTTACGAGGTCGTAGAGTTCCCAGCCGGGCGGGGTCTGGTTGGCGCCGCTGGTGGAGCAGCCGTAGTAGAAGATCAGCTTGTGCGTCTTGGTTCGGATGCCGAAGTGCGACGGGTTCCAGTGGTGGGCCATGTGCATCCAGTAGCGGTAGTACGCGGCCTGCTTCCAGTCGGCAGGCTCCTTGCCGGTCTCCAGGATGCTCTTGAAGCTACGGCCCTGCATACACTCGGGGATTGTCGCTCCGGCGAAGTCCAGCATGGTCGCGGCGAAGTCGACGTTCTCGATTATGGCGTCGGTCTTCGAGGAGGCCTTGATGGTCTTTGGGTACCGCACCAGCATGGGCATGCGCTGGCTCTCATCGTACATCCATCGCTTGTCTTGGTAGTCGTGTTCGCCGAGCATGAATCCCTGGTCGCCGGTGTAGAAGATGACCGTGTTGTCGAGCTGGCCGGTCTGGCGGAGGTAGTCGAGGATGCGCTTGAGGTTGTCGTCGACGCCCTTGACGCACCGCAGGTATTTCTTGAGGTACGTCTGGTAGGCCTGGCGTTTGGCCTGGTCGTCTGTCAGCGTCTTCTCACGGGCCCAGTTCGCGGTGTAGTTGCGGCGTGCGTGCCGCCGGCCTATCGACGTGCCGATGTAGCGGACCAGCTCGTCGTCGGCTCCGCGCGTGGCGATCGAGCCGAAGGCGGGCTGCTTCCAGAGGCTCTCGGGCTCGGGGATCTCGACGTCGGCGAGGTAGGTTTCGTACCGGGCGGCATTGTCGAACATGTCGTGCGGGGCCTTGAAGTGGTGCATCAGGAAGAACGGCTTGCTGGTGTCGCGCTGCTTGAGCCACGCAAGCGAGCTGTCGGCGATGCGGTCGGAGGAGTGGCCCTGGGTCGTCACCGTGTTCTTGGGCCAGGGGCCTTTGCCCTTCTCGCGGAAGGACGGGTTGTGGTAGTGGCCCTGGCCGGGCAGGACCTTGTAGTAGTCGAAGTTCGGCTCCTCCTTGAGGTGCCACTTGCCGATCATCGCGGTCTGGTAGCCGGCCTTTCGCATCTCGATGGCAAGGTAGTGGCGATCCGGAGGCAGCTTGCCGCCAAGGTCCAGCACGCCGTTGACGTTGCTGTACTGGCCGGTCATGATCGAAGCCCGGCTGGGCGTGCAGATGGAGTTCGTGCAGAAGGCGTTCGCCAGAAGCATGCCGTCGCGGGCGAGCGTGTCGATGACGGGCGTGGGATTGAGCTTCGCCAGTATTCCGCCGTAGGCACCGACGGCCTGGGCGCAGTGGTCGTCGGACATGATGTAAAGCACGTTGGGGCGCGGGGGCTTCGCCTCGGCCGCGACGCCGATCCGCGACGCTGCCAGGGCCGCGGCGCCAAGGCCCAGCGTCCGCAGGAACTGCCTTCGTGTTTGCTTGTTCATTCTGTGCATTCTCGATTTGCTCCTCGTCTTAGTCCCAGGACTCGTCGATGATCTTCTGAATCGCCGGGTACTTCTCGTCGGTTTCGCCGAGTTCTTCTCGGGTATTCTTCAGTTCGACCTTCATGTCCGCGATGATCTTGGCATACTCTGGATTGGCATACTCGTTGTTCATCTCGCGGGGGTCCTTCTGAAGGTCGTAGAACTCCCACGCGACGGGTGTCTTGTTTCGCCCCCTTGGGTCGCATCCGTAGAAGAAGATCAGTTTGTATCGCTCGCCGCGGATGCCGAAATGGGCCGGCACTCTCAGGCCGTGCGCCATGTGCATCCAGTAGCGATAGTAGGTGCCGGTGCGCCAGTTGTCGGGCTTTGGCTGGCCCTTGAGCGCGGATGCGAAGCTGCGGCCCTGCATGTAATCGGGCGTCTTGACGCCGGCGAGTTCGAGGATGGTCGGAGCGAAGTCGGTATTGTTGATCAGCCAGCCGTTGGTGGAGTCGGCTTTGACGGTTTTCGGGTGGCGGACAATAAAGGGCATTCGCATGGACTCCTCATAAATCCATCGCTTGTCCATGAAGTCGTGCTCGCCGAGGAAGTAGCCCTGGTCGCCGGTGTACATGATGACGGTATTGTCCAACTCGCCGATCTTGGCGAGGTAGTCGATCAGTCGCTTGACGTTGTCGTCCACGCCCTTGACGCAGCGCAGGTATCGCTTGAGGAATTTCTGGTAGACGGCCTTGCCGTATTCGGGCTCGGGCAGATTCTTGTCAATCCCCAGTTTTCTGCCCAGATTCCAACTCGGGTGGTTCTTGGTCACGCCCGCGCCGTATGCCCGGGTCGCCTCGGAGCCGAACCCTTCCGCCGGCTGGTTATGGAGATTGTCCGGTTCCGGGATGGTCACGTCCTCGAGGTAACTGTCATAGCGTTTGGCGTTCTGGAACATGTCGTGCGGCGCCTTGAAGTGGTGCATCAGGAAGAACGGCTTCTTCCTGTCCCAGCCGCTAGTGAGCCAATCGAGGCCAATGTCCGTGATGGCGTCGCTGGAGTGCTGCCCGGTCTTGGTGATCACGTTCTTTGGCCAGGGCTTCTCGCCCCTGACGCGAAAGTCCGGGTCGAAGTATTTGCCCTGCCCGGGAAGCACGCAGTAGTAATCGAAGGCGGCCGGCTCGGCCTTGAGATGCCACTTGCCGATCATGGCCGTGTGATAGCCGGCTTTGTGCATCTCCAGCGGCAAGTACTCTCTCTCTGGCCGCAGCTTGCCGTTGAGGTCCAGCACACCGTTCGTTTGTGAGTACTGGCCCGTGATGATGTTTGCCCGGCTGGGCGTGCAGATCGAGTTGTGGCAGAACACGCGGTCGAATCGCATGCCGTCGCGGGCGAGGCTATCGATGTTGGGCGTGGGATTGAGCTTCGCCAGCCGGCTGCCGTATGCGCCGATCGCCTGGGAGCAGTGGTCGTCGGACATGATGAAAAGCACGTTGGGCCGCTTGAGTCCGGCCTCGGCCGCCTGGCCCATCCGGGCCGCCGCCAACGCCGCCCCGCCAACTCCCATTGCCTGCAAGAACCGTCTGCGTGTCAGCATGTACATGTCTTCCTTTCCGATCCGGACCTCTGTCGGGGACTCGCCGTCCGCCTACCTGGGTCAGTTATTGTAACGCCGCGGGATGGGTCATGGTAGCGGCCGGAAGAATCAGCATGTGAGCGACATTTCTTCATGGCGGATCATAACACATTATACAACCATCATTTGATGGGGTATAAGGCTTCAGACTTCAGGCTTCAGGCTTCAGGAGAAGAAACAGTGGCCGGCAGTCGCGAAGCTCCCGCCGTTTTTGCTGCGCCTGAAGCCTGAACTGAGAACCCGGAAGCCTCAGTCTCGTGCATCGGCCGCGGAAATCGCAGGCTGCCA
>JAUWQU010000497.1 GCA_030610965.1 Phycisphaerae bacterium | reverse complement strand
GTGATGGTCATCACCGGCGGGCCGGGCGTCGGCAAGACGACGCTGGTCAACGCGATATTGAAGATCCTCACCGCCAAGGGCCTGACCGTGGTGCTCTGCGCCCCCACGGGCCGGGCCGCAAAGAGGCTCAGCGAGACCACCGGCATGCTCGCAAAGACCATCCACCGCCTGCTCGCCTGGGACCCGCACACGGGCAAGTTCAAGCACAACGAGATTAACCCCCTGACCGTCTACTTCTTGGTCATCGACGAGACCAGCATGGTCGACCTCCCGCTTGCCGCCCAGATCCTGCGCGCGATCCCCAAGCACGCCTCGCTGCTGCTTGTCGGCGACGTCGACCAGCTCCCATCCGTCGGCCCCGGCTGCGTTCTGCGAGACGTGATAGACTCCGAAGTCGTGCCCGTCTGCCGGCTGACGGAGGTCTTCCGCCAGGCGGCCGCCAGCGAGATCATCACCAACGCACACCGTATCAACGAAGGCGAGATGCCCGACCTGTCGGCCCAGGCTTCCACCCCGGCCGGGCCGACGAGGGACTTCTACTTCGTCCGCGCCGAAGAGCCCGAGCGCGGCGTCGAGCTCATCGTCGAGATGGTTCGCAATCGCATCCCCGAACGCTTCGGCCACGACCCGCTGGCCGACATCCAGGTAATCACCCCCATGCACCGCGGCGTGCTGGGCGCCCGCAACCTCAACGAGGTCCTCCAGAGCCGGCTCAACCCCGACGGGCTTGGCGTCGAGCGTTACGGCCAGACCTATCGCGTCGGCGACAAGGTGATGCAGACGGTCAACAACTACGACAAGGACGTCTACAACGGCGACATCGGCCGGATCGCCGGCGTGGACATCGAGAAAGGCGAACTCGCCGTGCGGTTCGACAGCCGGTGCGTCGATTACGACATCCGCGAACTCGACGAGCTCAGCCTCTCCTACGCCATCACCATCCACAAAAGCCAGGGCAGCGAGTACCCGGTGGTGATAGTGCCCATCCACACGCAGCACTACATAATGCTACAGCGGAACCTGCTCTACACGGCCATAACGCGTAGCCGAAAGTTGGTGGTGCTCGTCGGCACGGAAAAAGCCGTCGCCATCGCCGTCAAACGAATGTCCAGCACCCGCCGGATAACCGCGCTGCGCCAGCGCCTCCAAGCCGCCGCCAGCCGCGCCGACCGCACCGGCATCCTGCCGCTGCGGTTCAGCCGCCAGAATACGGCGAAGCCACATAACCCAAAGACGTGAAACGCGGCGTGTGGAAAAACTTCAGAAAGGAGAACAGAATGGTAGAGTGGGCAGATATTGTTGTATCAGACTTCTCGACCAAAATCATAAGTGAATGCCAAGACGCTGATCAACAAGGTATGCACTTTACAATAGGGTGAGACCATGCGAAACAGAATGTGGCTAACGGTGGCAATGTGCGTAAGCGTGGCATCGCTGCTGGTGGCAGGATATGTGTGGTTAGATGCCGTACGATTGAGTAACCGGTCACTAAGTGACAACCTTGAGTGGCACGAATCAGAGTTCAAGGGAAATGTTGCCGAGACGGAGACACTCTGCAATCAGATATATCTGTACGGGCACACTGTGCCCATTGTGAGCCGTGCTAATGCATACGCCGCTCGGCAGTTCTTGAGAAGCGGGCGGACCAATCGCAGGCAATCCATTGTGCTATGGGCTCGCGTCAATTCCGGCTCAGGCGGCGATGGCACGCTCTTCTTCTTTCCAGCGGTTGAACTGGGTCATCACAGAACGCACTTGGTTGCAGTGCTGGCAATCCTGCGTGATGAGGACGAAAGAACGCAGATAGTGCGGGTCGAGCACAATCTCTCGCAGTGGTACGATTTGAATGTCGCTGGCGGAGTTCTCCAAGAGTGGGACGAAGTCTCTGTTGAGGATTTGATTGGACGAGGCTCTTTACTCGCGGATGGGACAATATTCGTCGATAACCCTCGCTCGAAAGATTATCCGGAGAGGCTGCTTATTCCTCCCGGGCCTGTCGCGATCGGTCTGAAGTATGCTGACGGTTCATACTCCAACTTCGTGCCTCTTGATCGGGCAGGTCCGCGGACGTCCGTTGAGAAGAAGGGGGAGGAACAATAGGGTTGATTCCGGGAACACTCATGAGCAAGTCCATGTCAAGACGGTAGCGGACGGTCTTTGCGGGCCCCTCCAAACACCCATTCGGCGTCATACCCAATGGCCCGTGGATAAGCCTTTGGGTTCTTCTGTCTTGAGCCTGAAAGGCTCCTACAGCCCAGGGCAGAGCGAAGCGCCGCCCTGGGACCGGGCACAAATAGTCAAACCAGCCCTGAAGGGGCGCAACAGTTGTTCCGACAACAGCTTGTGCCGCCCTTTCAGGGCTCGTTTAGAAACACATCCTCTACCCAGGGCGGCGCTGACGCTGCGCGTCGCTTTGCCCTGGTCTAGGCTGTGTGAGCCCGTTGGGCTCAAGAAGCAAGAAGGGGAAAGCTCATCTACGGGCCATTCCAGCCTGTCCTCTCTTTCCCGCTTGCGTTGCCCTACGCGTCCGCTTGCCAGCGGAGGGTGGCGGTTACGGGGAAGTGGTCGGACGGGTATCGGCCGTTGCGTTTGGCGTGGTCGATGGCGGCGTCTATTACGTCGAAGTTCGGCGTGTGGAGTATCCAGTCCAGCCGGCGGCGGAATCGCAGCCCCCGCCCGTGCCACGTGCCCTCCATCGGCTGACGCTTCGGATGGGCCAATCGGTAGGCGTCCTGAAGGCGAAGCCCTTGTCCGCCGGGCCCGCCCAGCACCGCTTGGTAGAGCTTGCGATGGGCGTTGGCGTTGAAGTCCCCAGCTATCACGGCTGGGTCAGGCCCGGCGATGGCGACGATGCGGTCGCGGAGTATCTCGCCGGACCGAAAGCGCGCCCACCGGCTCAGGGCATCGAAGTGGGCGTTGAAGAACACGAACTGCCGCTCGTCGCCGCAGCGAAGGTCGGCCAGGCGGACCCACGTGCATATTCGCGGCACGACGGCGCCCCAGTTCCTGCTGCCGGGTTGGTCGGGGTTTCTGGAGAACCAGAAGAAGCCCGCGTCGATAATCCTGAACCGCCCCGACCTGAAGAAGATCGCCACCGACTGGCCCGCGAAGATGCCCTTGTCGCGGCCCGGAGAGACGAAATCGTACTCGCGAAGCTGCTCGCACAGAAACTCCGCCTGCGTGCGCTGGAGTTCCTGCGCCCCGAGCAGGTCCGGGCCGTACGCCCATATCGCCATCGCAACCGGCTTCTTGCGCAGGCGCCACGGTCCCGTGTGCTGGCCGGAATGGGCGTTGAGCACGTTGAAGGTCATTACCCGCAGGTCGGGACAGTTTTTCATGAGCCTTCTGGTCGCTTTCGAAACTTAACCTGGAAGGAGATACATGGATTGGCCCTGATCGGCGCCCTTCCGTCTTCGAGGCGGACACCTTTTGCTCTCCCATCCGCTCAGCGGATCGGCAACGTGCCGGCAGGCATACGCCCTTACTCCAATAATGTCCCGTCACTCACTCGGCGTAACTGACCTGAGTTACTGGCACGAGCGAATGTCTGATTCGACTGGGATGTCGCTTTGCGGAATCGCGAGTCATTATTGCGGAATGCGGATTGCGGATTTCCTTCTCCCAAAGGCCTTGGCAGAGGGAATCCGCAATCCGCAATCCCAAATCCGCAATAGAATCCACTGTATCACCATAGACTAATATCTCGTGCGTGCTGCCATTAAGCGCTACCAGAAACAGATGTCACTCACTCGGCCGGCGCGGCCTTTTCCCGCTGGCCCAGCCGCGCCGCCCATACGGCGCCGCGCCGAAACAGCTCGCATACCGGCTCGTTGAAGGCCTTGACATCGTGGCCTAGCGGGCTGTGGAACACCCGGCCCTTGCCGTAATTCAGCACGAAGGCCATGGGGTAGGCCTTCTTATCCACCTTCGACGTCGCGCTTGCAAGCACGCGTATCGGCGTGTTGCCGTCCATGCACGTGTAAAGCTCGTCGGTGGTCTCGAAGGGCGCCAGGCCCTTGGTTATCGGGTGGTTGGGGTCGGTGATACTCACGCGGAACTTCCCGTGGGGGTCATGAGCGCGAAGCTTGGGGTTCCAGGCCCGCCCGGCCAGTTTGGCAAAACCGGGCCAG
>JAUWQU010000075.1 GCA_030610965.1 Phycisphaerae bacterium | reverse complement strand
CGGCAGCGGCGGCAGCTTGATGTCCGGGCGGATTTTCCTCAGCAATCCCCTGGCGAACTCGCCTTGCCGGGCCAGAATGTTGATCAGGCGGCCCTGGGTGTACTGGTCTTCCTCGGCCAGCCAGCGGGCGACGATCTTCTCGGCCTGCTCGTCCTTTTGCTCGACCAGCCACCCGACGATCCGCAACCTGGCCCCTTCACCCGTCAACCCGGTCAGCCGCCGGTCATTGGCGAATTGGCGCAGGTACTTCACCGATTGCCGGGGAATATGCTCCACCAGCGTTCTCACCAGGTACGGAATATTGCCGCCGGGCCCTTGCCCGCTCTTGAACTGGGCCTCGATGTAGGCCACGTAGCCCTCCAGTTCGGCCCCCGGATCGGCGCAGACCAGAACCCGTCGGCGGAACGGGTCGAGCCACTCGTCGGGCGTTTTGCGCCACTGGCGGACCGCGTTGGCGACCTCTTCGGACGGCCCGGCATGGGCCAGCAATGCCAACAACACCTCCCCATCGTACCGGCCACTGCCATACCGCTGGCCGTAGTACGGGATCACCTCCCGGCGGGCCCGATCCAGGTCCAGCCGGAAAAGCGTCTCCCAATACTGCGCTCCCTCGCCGTTGCTGGGGCCCTGCGGCCAATTCGATCGAAGCCAGTCGTAGCCAACCTTGCGGACCTCCGGCGACAGTGCGGCGGCGAACTCGCGAAGCAGCAAGTGCAACGGTGCGTCGCGGCCGTCGAAGCCGTCGCCTGTCAACTTCGGCGCCCCGGCCAGCAGTTCCCGGATGCTCGCCTCGACCCTTTCCACCGTCATGGCCTTGACCAGCAATTTGCCGCCCCACTCGCCCTCGCCAAGGATCTGGAGAAGGATATCAATCCGCCTTTCGTCGCCGCTGTCGGCGATGGCCCGCAGGCACATCACGCCGAGTTCGCTAACCCACGGCATGCGCCGGGCTGTCGAGGCCTCCCTCCAATGCCAGTCCAGATAGGCCAGCGGCAGCTTCAGCGGCGCAACGTCCGCCGGCGGAGGGCGATCGTGACGGACCCAATCCTTGACCATTGCCGCGCGCTTGGCCAAAACATCGGCCACTGCCTCGTCCCACTGCGCCCATTGCTCGGGCTGGTCTTTCCGCAGGGCCTCAGCCTCGGTCACCAGTGTCGCCACCGATGCCCGCACCGAACCGTTCTCATCCTCCAAGGCCCCGGGGAGATCATGAATCGCCGCCGGCTGGGTCGCCGGCTGCGTGCTTGCCCCGTTGGGGGCGCGGGCGGTCGCGGGCTGGTCACTGTTAGTCAGCCACATGAACTGCCGCCAATCCGTCCCGTCCCAAAGCGTCAGCCCCTCGGGCTCTTCGGCAAACAGGACCGGCGAGCGGTCCCACTTCACGAGATCTTCGAACCCTTGGCCCATGGGCCCGCTGCTGGCTCCATAACATATTTCCGCATTCGCCCATTTCGCCAGAACCCGCTTCTTCCCCGAATCCATATCGATGGCCAGTAGTTGGAGGTTATTCGGGTGTCCATAAGCCCCGATTTCTTGCTCGACCTCCTTGACGGCGTAGGCGATGTTGTTGTGAACGGCGAGGAAGGTGAAATGCTCCTCAAGTCGATTGCTCTTGCCGCTGTCCAGGTTCAGGCTCATGTTGCTCCCGACGGCCGTCCGGCCATCGAACGCCTGGACTGCATGGCCCGCCGAGGCCCGCTCTCGCCGGGCACCGGTGGCGACATTCACCACATGCGCCCCGGCGTCGTCGAACCAGGCGAACTCATCACCGTGTCTGGCAATCTTGTAATAAGTCGGGGCCTTGGCAAACCGGAAACCCTTCTCGCCGGTCAGGAGGATCCTCCGGTCCGACGCCAAGACGCCATCCTTGATAGGCACGAACCACGCCAGGATAGGTTCATCCGAGAAGGTCCTCATGACGACACCGTCAGGCCACAGCGTCAATATGGCCATCAACTTTCCATCCAGTTCAGCGCGTTGGCTGCGATGTTTGCCGTCGGGCGAGACCCAAATCAAGTAGTTGCGCGCGTGCAAGAGGAGCGTCCCGTCATCCAGAACCGTGGCCTTCCAGTGGACGCTCATCTCCCTAGTCTGCCAGACCGGCCGCGCACGCTGGTCGCCTCTTCGTTGAAGGAAGAATCTGATGACAAACCCTTGCGCTCGATGACGCGCCGTCTCCGGAATCAGCTCCTGGGTCTGCCAGAGAATCCACTTGGGCGTGATGCACAACGGGGTGGCCGTTGCCGGTGTCGGGCTGATGTCGGACTGCCCCCGCGTGGCAGGCGGGGCGGCGGCCTTGTGGGGCTTGAACTGACTCTCGATGGCGGCCCGGAAGTTGGCGGTTTCGGATGCGTCTTCCTTTGACTTGAATTCGTAACTCCCGATCAGCACCGGCTTGCAGTAGATGCTAAGGCTGTTGGCATCGTCGTAGTGAGTCGGCAGCAGATAAGGCCGATTCTTCGAAGTCTCCGTTCTCTTGTCCCACCACGGCCATGGCTTGTTCAGCCTCAGAGTTCCAAGGTTGCCCTTATACTTCTGTTCCAAGGCGGCATTGAACTCGACCATCCGGCGATATTCAGCTGGCGATACCTTCGGCCCTACGATGATCGTCATGTGCAGCGTGCGCTCGTCCGGCCCCATCGCAATAGGCGAATGGCAGATGACGCGGATCGGCTTATTGCGCGAGGCCATCCAATGCTCGCCCGGCCCGCGGCCATCCCGCTTGAGCGACCAACCCTTTGGCAGGGCCTCGCGGATTCGCGACAGCCACTGTGGTTCCGCCTTGGCGGTGACCGGCTGAGTGGCCGGCTTGGGCGCGGCTTGCCGTGGCTTCTTCAAGGCATTCGATGCCGCGGCGCGAACCGAGTCGACATTATCCGAAAGGAGGGGCTTCAACGCTTCGACGGCGCGCGGCTCGCCGAGTTCACCAAGCGACTCGGCGGCGTATCGGCGGATTGTTGAATCGGCGTCCTTGAGGGCGGCAAGCAGCGGCTCGACCGCACGCCGGTCGTTCAGTTTCCCCAACGCCCGGATGGCTGCCGACCGCATGTTGATGTCCTGGTCTTTCATCGCCACTATCAGTGGTTCGACGGCCCGCTGGTCGCCCAGTTGGCCCAGCGCCCGCGGGGCCCATGCATGCAGACCGTCAACATCCGTCTTCAGCGCCGTCAACAGGCGGTCCAGGACTATCGGATCGCCCAGACGAGCCAGGGCCAGAATGGCGAAGCGCCGAACCAGTTCCGACTTATCCTTCATCGCGGCAGCCAGCCGCGGCTTGGCACGCTGGTCGCCGAGTTCCCCAAGGCCCTCGGCCGCATAACCCCTCGTGAGGTCGTTGGGATCCTCCAGTAACTTGAGCAGCACGTCCAGCGACCGATTGTCGCGCAGTGCGCCCATCGCCACCATCGCGCTATGCCGGACGTTCTCGTTGGCATCCTTTAGTGCCGCCTCGATCACGCCGAACGCTTCCGGCCCACCCTTGCGCCCCAGGCAGGCGACGGCATACGAACGAATCTGTGCGTCGCTGTCCTTGGCGGCCTCAACCATGATCGGGATAGTCTTGCGATCATCCATCCGGGCAAGGATTCTCAGCGTGGACCTGCGCACGTGGGCGTCCACATTCTTGTTCCTGAAGTCCGCGACCATCTCTGGGATTACGCGGTCATCCGTCCACCGGTCCAGTTTGCGGATCGAATCGTTCCAGTATCGTTCATCCTTGCTCTTGTACCTCGCCATCAGAGCCGCCCACTGCTTGCGGACATCGTCCACCGTGCGAGTTTCCTGCAACGCCTTGGCGGCGTAAGTTTTACCACTTTCAAAAACCCTGCGGCCATGCCACGACGGCAACTCCCTTGCCGGAGAAGTCGAGGCTGCTCTCGCAGGCACATTGGATTGCCCGACGTAGTCCCTATCCATGATCCAGAGGCGACCCTCCACCGAGATGCCGCGCTTCATGTCCGCCGGCTTATAGCCGCTGCGAAGCGTGTGGATTTCCCAGCCCTGGTCGGCGGGCCGGTGCGTCGGCTTAACCTCGCCATGCCGGACCTGGGCAACAGACCAATCAGCCGGCAGATCCCTCTTGATCGCCCGAACAAGCGCGTCGATGAACTCGCGCTCGGCCTGATCCTGAATCTGCTTTACAAGCAGCTTGGCACGATCCGCCGGCTGCGTGGCGCTCGCCGCCTGCGTGCTTGTCCCGGTGGCGGCGGCGGGCGCGGTGGCCCCGGCCGGGCGGGACTTCATGGCCGGGCGGCGGATCTTCTGAATGGCGCCGGCGGCAGACTTGCGGACATACTCGTCTGGGTCTTTGAGCGCTCGTTCGAGAGCTTCAAGGGCCCCGTTATCTCCAAGCTCGCCCAGCGCTTCGGCCGACGCCCTGCGAGTGCCGGACCACTTCGCCTCCATAAGGGTTCGCTTCAACTCCGCTGCCGCGCGTGGGTCCTTAAATTTCATCAACGACCAGGCCGCCGAGGCCTGGACCGCCTCGGACTCGTCTCTCAGGGCTTCGATCAGCGGAACAACGGCCCTCTTGTCCCCCATACGACCAAGCCCCTGTACGGCATTGCCGCGAACAGACTCGTCCTTATCCTTCAGGGCCCCGAGCAATGCTTCAAACACCCGGGGCTCCCGCGCCCACCAGAGGTGGGCCGCTGCCGCCCGACGCACGGGGGGACTACTGTCTCGGAGGGCTTCGATCAATGTGGGTATGGTCCGATTGTTCGCTTCGAGCCTGGAGATGGCATTTTCACGTACGAACGCGTCGGCGTCATTCATGACGGCAATCCTCGCCTCGTCCGCGCACGGCCCGCCCCGCCACAGCGCATACCCGGCCGTCTCGCCAACCGGAACCTCGATGTGTAATCCTCTCACCCGTTCCGGCTGGTACGTCCATGTCCTCCATTTGGCTTTGTCGCCGAGAAGTCGCACAAGGCTCGGGACGGCGGCAGCACAGTCCTGGCCCGTTTGCCCCATATCGGCCAGGGCCATACACGCTTGTCCGCGTTCATCAGGGTCGCGCGAAGCCAGTCTCGCAATCTGTTGAGCAACTGCGGCTGGAACCCCGTCATTTCGGATGTCCGGCTGGGTGGCTGGCCCTGAGCTTGCCGAAGAGGCGGCGGCGGAGGGGTATTTCGCCGCCAAGTAGGCCTCCACCTTGGCGAAATCGAGTTTCAGGTCCTTGTTGGGCATGAGCTTCAGGCCGGTGATCTTCTCCAGCGATGACTTGAGCACGCTGCGATACATCGCGTGGATCGTGGCACCCTCGGACCCCATCACAGGATAGTTGTTTGCCTTGGCGGCCGCCAGTAGGACGGGGGCCGTTTGCGGCTCGGCCAGTCGCTCCAGGGCCTGGGCGGCACGAATCTTGACATCCACACTATCGTGATTCAGCAGCGCCGCCAGAGCCCACGCTTTCTTCGCATTCTCAAGGGCCTTGATCGCGCCTTGCTGTTTGCCGCGATCCTCGGGAAAGGCCTTAAGGTCACCGTCCTGCCCTGTGCTGGCGAGGATCGGGCTGAAATCCAGCCCCGTCGGCCGCTGCCCGCCGCTGAGGCCAGTGCTCTCCGGCTTCATGTCGATGGCTTGTCGAACCAACGTCAGGAAAGGCTCAGCCAGTTGGCTCTTCAGGCGTGTCAGCAGTTCCTTTGCCAAGCCCTCATCTCTTTCAAGTGGGCCAACGATTCGGCTTATCTGGATCGTACCTTCGGGGTTCTTGAGCAGGGCAATAACATCCTGCAAGGGGGCAGGCGAATAGTGATATTCCTGGCCGTTAAGCACAATCTCCTGTTTGTCAAGATCGACACCTTTCACGGATTCCACCCTTCTGAAGGCGGCATCCCAGATGGAGTCCCTGGCATAAGTGGTGATTACGACCGCAGGGGCTTCAAGCAAGACTCTTGTCGTATCGAACTTGACGGCGGGAAGCTGCTGGATCGGCCTCTTGGAGATTAGCAAGTCAACGTATTCGGTGGGAGAGGTCTTGGTCAGCCAGTATAGATGATATGCCGTCGGGCGGTTTGCGGCGGCGCGATCGGCGGCAAATTGAGCCGGCGACTTGCCCGATATAATCAGTTGCCGCAGGATGACCTTCTGTCTTCCTTCGAGAATGGAACCCAGAAACCGGGCCAGCTTGGCGGGGTTCGGCGCACCCACTTGCGTTGACAGAAGCTCCGCTTCCACCCATTTCTGAACTTTGGCCTGCTGCTCGGAGGTGAGGTCTAACACCGCGGTTATCTCGTCAACTAACAGGCCCGCCCGTCGCCTCGTGACCGGCTGGGTGGCCGGCGCGCTGGTCGCGGGCGATGCGGCTTGCCCTGAGCGGGTCGATGCTGCAGGCTTTCGCTTTTCTTGTTGGGCTTGAAGTTGGGCGAGGTACTTGTCCATGGCCTTGCCGGCGTCGCCGTTCAGGAGCTTTCGCAACCCGTCCAGACGATCGCGCATCTTGGGATTCCAGCCCAAGTTCTCGTCGTAGAAGCCCTTCCCCCAATGCGCCCGCAGGACGATCGTTGGGCCTTTGTATTGCGGGTTGGCCATGCCGTAGGACGCTGCGTTGTCCAGGAAGCCCTCCACGGCCAGGTGGTCGATGATTGCTCGGTGCTGCTCGGGCGAGAGGTAAGCAACTTCGGTTGTGGCGGGGAAGGAGCCCTTGGCGTCAGTGGGATAAAGGACCAGACGCTTCATCCCAGCTACCGAGACAGGCCTCAGTTCGAAGTAGGAATTGCCGGACTTCTTGAGTCCCGCCGCCCGCGCTGCGGCCTTGGCCGATGCAACGCGTGCCGGCTTCGTGCCGGCTGTTTGGGCTACCGTACCCATCTTCACAGTTACGTCTTGTGCGCGGGCTTCGCCTGTCCACAGACCGCTGACGGTCCGCCATTGCCTCTTGTCATGGTCATAAGGACCAACCGTCTTGTTTTCCCGGAGCGTCTGCTTGAACACGAACACGGCCTGGGCTTCGAAGGGTACGGCCAGTTTCCAATGCTCCGGGACGAACGTCACTTCGGTTGAATCGACGTCACCGGGGTTCAGCGTTATGTACTCGGACTCGTTCGGTGGCGACGGCGGTGTGAGCACCGGGCCTTGGTATTTAAGAACGGCCCCGGACCTTCGGATTTCGAGCGGAAGATGCTCCCCCCAGGACCGCGCTCGCGCGGAGAGCTTCAAGATGCGGATAGGCTTGTCGCTCGTGTTTCGCAAATGGAAGACGAGGACCGCGCTCGCCCTGGGTTGTTGACTGGTGCTCTTGACATACAGGCGAGCCTGGAGGCCATTTGCGGATTCTCCCCACGTATTGGGACCGCCGAAATACATTCCAATCAAGGGGGTGGCATGCATCTCGGCCCGTCCCCTGGCCAAGTACCTGGTCCGTTTCCTGGCCTCTTCCTCGCTGATATGAGGGACGTTTCTGCCACTGATGAAAAACTTTTCTTCTCTTGCCGCAGGCAGGTATTCGGCCTCCAGCATGGCTAACAACCGGGCTTTTTCCTCCGCCGTCCACGGGGGATTCAATCGGCGCCAGAACAACTCACTGGGAAGGGGCTCAGTGGTGCGTTTCTCGCTTTCGGCAGCGCGGCGCTCTACTTCAGCCCGCGCGGGCTTGGCTAGCCCCGAAGAGGCAGGCTGGGTGGCTTGCCCTGAGCTTGCCGACGGTGCCGGCTGCGTGGCGGACGATGGCTGTGATTCAGGTGCCTGAGGCGTGCTGTCTGCCGTGCATCCGTAGAAGGCGATGCCGGCGACCAGGGCCGTCAGGACAAGCAGGCCGGCCAAGGCGGCGGTCCAGCGGGAGGTCGGGTTGGGCTGCACGCCCAGCAGGCGGCGGATGCGGCTCAGGAGCGACATGCCGGCGCCGGGGGCGAGGCGGACGACGCTGGCACGCGCGGCGGGTCGGTTTGCGGCGGCGATCTCGGCTAGGGCGGCGAGGGCTTCGGCGTAGGCCATTCGACTGCGATCATGACAAGCCAGTTGGCTGCGCTCGCGGCGGGCGCGGCAGGTGTCTTGCGTAGCATGGGCATCCTGCCCATGAGTACCACGGGCATCCTGCCGGTGGCCTTGGCTGGCGATGGCGACAGGCGTGGCGGCGTCTGGGGCACTCGCGGGCGTGACGCCTGGGCCACACACGGGCGAGACGCCCGTGCTACCCATGGGCAAGATGCCCATGCTACTTATAGCAGCCACGGCGACGTCGTCGCAGCAGTGTTCGCGTTCGGCGCGGATGCGGGCCGACACCCACCACACGGCCGGGTGGTAGAACAGTAGCGTCTCGACGACCGTTTGGAGCAGGTTCACCAGGTAATCGTGTCGGCGGATGTGGGCCAGCTCGTGTGCGAGGATGGCTTCGACGTGCGGCGGCGTCAGGCCGGTCAGGACGGCGGCGGGGATCAGCACGGCCGGGCGAAGCACGCCGAATACCACAGGCCCGGCCAGGCCGCTGGCGGTGCCGGCAAGCTTCAGCATCCGTACCGGACGGCGAAGACTAAGTGCGGCGGCGAGTCTCTCGGCCGCGTCCAACCAGTCGGCCGTCGCGGGCGTATCGTCGCCCAATGCGACCAGCGGCTGCCCCCCGCGCCGCAGGCGCTGGACCTTCAGCCATCCGCCCACGTGCCAGACCGAGCAGGCGATCACGCCCGCCAGCCAGATCGCAACGGCATAGGGCATCGCGGGCTCCAGCCGGCCGGCCATACGTTGCAGCCAGTGTTGGGGAGTGGTCGCCTGCGCGCGGCGGCCTGAATCTGTCTCAACCGGCTGGGCGTCCGCATCGGACGGCGAATAACTGCCGGCCGAGGCCTCGCCGAAGGGCGATGCCGAGGTCGCCTGCTCAATAGTGGCAGTCCCATCGACAAACTCGGACAGAACCTTCAGGGGCATGCCCTTTCCCAGCGAGTCATCTTCCGGATACGTCACATGCGATGCTTCACCCGGCTTGCGGGAATCTTGAGCGGTCGGTTGCACGACACAGAACGTCACCACCGGCGTGGCCACCGTCAGCAGCAGCGCCAGGCACGCCGCGAGGTATCGCGCCTGTGGCCCGCGCTTGCTCAGCAGACGAAGCGCCAACCACAGCAAGCCGGCGATCAATGCTCCCTGCCACACAAAGTGCACCAACACCCAGCCGAGGCGCTGGGCACCGGCAAGCCACGCCTGATTCAGAATCTCAGCGAGTGCGTTCATCTCCAGTCCCCTTGTCCTTGAGCAGCTTGCGTATTTCCTTGAGTTCCCCGGCCGACAGGTCGCCGGCGGCCAGAGCGGCCATCACCAGCTTCCCGGCCGAGCCGCCGAACGCCTTGTCCGCGAAGTCGCTCACCAGGCGGCGCTTTGTGGGGGCTTCCTTGACGGCGGGCATGTAGATGTGCTTTCCCCGACTTTCGTCGCGGGCGACCAGGCGCTTTTCCGTCATGTTCTGCATGATCTTGAGCGTGGTGGTATACCGCACGTCCCCGCGGTCCAGCGCCTCATGCACCTGGCGGACGGTGGAGGGCCCGCGATCCCAAAGAACCCGCAGGATGGCCAGCTCCCCATCGCTCGGCCTGACGTTGCGTTGCTTTGCCATAGGCGTCTCCTGGTAACTTGGACGCCCAATGATACGACTGGTTTCGTAGTCATGCAAGAAAAAACTACGATATCTTTCGTAGGCCACAGGCCTGTGAATACGTACGCCTGCCGGGAACAAGAAAGAGGAAGAAAC
>JAUWQU010000574.1 GCA_030610965.1 Phycisphaerae bacterium | reverse complement strand
CCGGCCGAGTTCGCCAGGCTCACCGGCCGGCTCGTGCGGTTTCGCGTCCCGGCCGCGTCGGCGGTGCGGGTCCTGGCCGAGAGTTCCGGCTCGTGGTGCCAGCGCGTGCGGGACGGCGCGTCGCGGTGGGCTCGCCAGCGGCTGGCGCCGCCGGACTCGCAGCGCCCGAGGCTGCTGCTGGAGGCGCTGGTTCTGGGCCGGCGCGACCCGTCGCTGCTGGGCCTGCAAGACTCGATGGCTCGCGCGGGCGTCGCGCACCTGATGAGCATATCCGGCATGCACCTGGGCATCTTCCTGGGCTTCATCTACCTGTTGTGCCGCGTCAGCACGCTTGGGCGGCGGCAGTCGGCCGCGGTGGCCCTGGTGTGCCTGGCCGGATACCTCCTGCTGGCCGAGCCGCGGTCGCCGTTGCTGCGAAGCGCGATCATGGCCGCGGCGCTGTGCGCGGGGGCAATCGTGTATCGGCCGGGCTCGTCGCTCAATGCCCTGGCCCTGGCGGCGGCAGTGCTGCTGGCGATCGAACCGACGGACCTGTTCCGGCCGGGCTTTCAACTTAGCTTCGCCACCGTCGCCGGGCTGATACTGCTGTACGGGCCGCTGCGGGGCCTGCTGTTCGGGCGGTTCCTGCGCGTTCGCGGGCTGCGGGTGTATCGCGACGAGCAGCGCGTGCGGCGCTGGCTTGCCCACAGCGTGGCGGACATGGCGATAGGGGCGGTGACGATCTCGATCCTCGCCTGGCTGGTCTCGGCGCCGCTGGTGGTTTGGCACTTCGGCAGGATAAGCCCGTACGGAGCGCCGCTGACGCTGGCGATCGCGCCGCTGGTGACGGCGGCCCTGGTGTGCGGGTACCTCAGCCTGGCGATGGCGTGGGCGCCGAACCTGGCTGGCGCGCTGGCCTCGGCAGGCGGCTCGGTCGCCAATGTGATTGCGAGCGTCGTCGACGCGGCGGCCTTGCTGCCAGGTCCGGCCTTCAGCGTCAGGCCCGTCGGGCCGGTGTGGGTCCTTGCCGCCTACGCGGCGATCGTGCTGGCAATCGTTCACCGGCGGCTGTGGCTCGGGCGGGCGTGGGCTTTGGCCGGCGTCGCGTGCCTGGCGGCCATGACGGTCGTTACCCAGTTGCCCGCGGCGGCGCCCGACATGGCGGAGCTTCACGTACTGGATGTCGGGGCGGGCAACTGCATCGTCCTGCGGGCGCCCGGCGGGCGGACGATGATTTTCGACGCAGGCAGCCTCGGCCGGGGCGAGAGCGGGCGGGAGATACTCCTGCCGTTCATCCGTCACGAGCGTTTTTGGATGCCGTCGGCCGCGGCGGTCAGCCACGCCAACTCCGACCACTACAACGCGCTGCCAGCCGTCATCGACAGCGGCGGGGCGCGGGAGGTGTACCTGAACGATTACTTCGGCCGGCCCGGCGACCCTGCCAGCGGGCCGGGGGTGCTGGACCTCATGGCCCGGCTGGCCCGAAGCGGCGCGGCGGTGCGGCGGCTGACGCCGGGCGAAGTCATCCGCCTCGACGAGCGGACGGAGGTCGAGGTCATCTGGCCGCCGCCTGGGCGGCCCGAGATGGAGGTCAACGACCGCTCGCTGGTCTTCCGCGTCCGCTGCGACGACCGCAGCGTGCTGCTTCCGGGCGACATATCCGACGAGGCCCAGGCCGCCCTGACAGCCCAGCCGGAAAAGATACGCGCCGACGTGCTCGTCCTGCCGCACCACGGCTACTGGCGTGAGAGCTTGCCTGCCTTCGTGGCCGCGGTCGCCCCTGAGGTGGTCGTCGTCAGCAGCCCGGTTAGGCCGGCCGGGACTCTCAAAGGCGGCCAAACCGCCAAAAAGTTCTACGAGTCGCTCCCAATGCGATACCGCTACTATGTCACGGGGCTAAACGGCTACGTCCGCGTGCGGTTCGGGCGCGGGGAGGTTACGGAAGAGGCGACGCGGTAGGGAAAGAAGGTCGTAGGTCATAGGGTAAGCACCGTCTTGACCGTTGGTTTCTTCAGCGTTTCGGGTGAGCTTGGGGATTACGAGTTGCTTCGCCGGTTCCCTGCTCGCTGAAGCGAACAGGCCTCGATGGCGACTGGGTGGTCCCACTCCGAGACCCCGTCTTCCTTCCTGCGCCCTAAGACCTTTGACCTAAGACCTACGACCTTCTTCTTTGTGTGATTGTGCCCGACCCTGTGTTGGGATAAGGTTATTGGTGCAGAGAAAGAAGGTGCGTATGTCCGTCGAGTATTCGGTTATCAGCATTGGCGCGTTGTCGAAGAACCGCCTGTGGGGCGAGTCGGCCCCGGTGCGAACTTCGCACGCCACGACCACTGCCGTATTCGATGAGGGCAAGATAATCCTCGTCGATCCGTCGCTGCCGGTGCAGGCGCTGGGGCCGGTGTTTAACGAGCGGACGGGCAAGCAGCTCGGCGATGTTACGGACGTGTTCTGCACGACGCTTCGGCCGGTGCATCGGCGGAGCGTCATGGCGCTGCCGGAGGCCCACTGGTGGGCCTGCCAGGACGAGATCGAGAGCTATCGGACGAAGCTCGCCGCCCTGCTGGACTCGGCCAGCCGCCTGGACCCGCAGGAGACGGCCAACATCGAGGCCGACCTGAAGCTGCTGGAGAACTTCCGCCCGTCGCCGGAGAGTTTCACCCGGCAGGTGACGGTCTATCCCATGATCGGCGCTACGCCCGGCTCGGCGGGCCTGCTGCTGACGCCGCCGACGATGAGTATCGTAATCGCCGGTGACGCGGTGCTGACGGCTGAGCACGTATCGCGGGGGCAGGTATGGGAAGGCTGCGACGACCGCGAGAAGGCACTGGCGAGCCTCCAGGACGTATTGGAACTGGTCGACATGATAGTTCCGGGCCACGACAACGTCTGCATTTCGCCCGGCCGGTATGTTTAGTGATTCATTCGGATGACATATCGAGCATTGCGATTCAGCAACCCGCAGTCGTGCGGAGGGCCGTGTGATGTGGGGTGAGTTCTTCGCCGAACGCGTCGGGCATCTCATCTTTCTGGGCGTGTTGCTGATGGTTTCGGCTTTTTTCAGCGGCTCAGAGACGGCCCTGTTCAGCCTCTCGCCTGGCCAGTTGTTTCGCCTTCGTCGCCGCGGGCGCCGCGGGCAGATGGCCGGCTCGCTGATGAGCAGGCCGGCACGGATTCTCCACACGCTGCTGCTGGGCAACCTGCTGGTCAACATGGCCTATTCCAGTATCACGGCTATGATTGTGCTGGACCTGCAACGCACGCTCGACCTGCCGGCCTGGATGCTGGGAATCGTGTCGCTGGCGCCTCTGCTGGCGCTGATTCTCATCGGCGAGATCGTGCCGAAGATGCTTGCAATACTGGTGGCCGAGCGATGGGCCGTGACGGCCGCGGCGCCGCTTGCCGTGCTGCGGCGGGCTTTTTCGATCGTTATCGCGATGCTCCAGGCGGCGCTGGTGGGCCCGCTGGTCAAGATCCTCGCGCCCGTCCGCGCCGGCAACGCGGACATCAGCAGCGACGAGCTGGCGGCCGTGCTGGACCTCTCGGCCAGGCGGGGCATCCTCGGCCCCCAAGCCAACGTGCTGCTCCAGGAGATCGTAGCGCTGACGGACCTTCGCGTCCGCGACATCATGGTG
>JAUWQU010000158.1 GCA_030610965.1 Phycisphaerae bacterium | reverse complement strand
CTGCCTGGCTGCTGGCCAAGTGCAAGAGGGCTCGAGTCGTCTACACCCTCATGGACCTTGTCCCGGAGGCGATACGCAACGCGGGCCTGATGGGCGACGGGAAGCTCTACCGGTTGCTTCGACGACTGGACACTTTCATATGCCGGCACAGCCAGGCGGTGGTGACCCTGTCCGAGCAGCTCAAGAGTGGGATTGTCGCCAGGGGAGTCTCGCCCGACAGCGTCAAGGTTGTTCCTCTCTGGCTGGATCCTTGGCGAATCCAGCCGGGATGCCGCGACAATCCCTGGCGCCGCGCGCAGGGCATTGACACCGACAAGTTCGTGGCCCTTTTCGCCGGAACGATCGGCTATGCCAGCGGGGCGGAGGTGCTCCTGGACACGGCCTGCCTCCTGGCTGATCGCGAGGACATCCTGCTGCTGTTGGTTGGCGAAGGACCCGTCAAGAAGATTCTCGAAGACGGCGCCGCAAGCCGTGACCTGCGCAATGTGCGGTTCCTGCCGTTCCAGCCGGAAGAGGTGCTCTCGGACATGCAGGCCTCGGCGGACATCAGCCTGGTCACTCTGCTGCCCGGCGGCGGGGAAATCTGCGTTCCCTCCAAGGTCATCGGGTACATCGCCGCGGGGCGCCCGGTCATCGCCGGCGTTCCGGCCGACAGCCCCACGGCCAATCTCATTCGAGATGGCCAATGCGGCACCGTGACCCCGTGCGAGGATGCCGCTGCCCTGGCCGACGCCATCCGCAACGCGGCCGACAACCGCGAACATCTCGACCGCCTCGGCAAGAACGCCCGGGAATTCTTCGTCAAGACTCACGACCGAAAGACATGCACGAAGGCCTACGAGTCGATCCTGACTGGAAAATAGCGTTCAAGGCTCTCGATTCTCCGATCCCGGGGATTGCTGTCCCTGGGCTTCCGGGAAGTCCATGACGTAGCGGTTCATGGCCCGGCCCTCGGGCGTCGTGAACGACGACTCGATCTTCCACCCGGCGCGCTGGTAGAAACGGTTGGTCGCCTCGTTGTCGTCCCTGTCCGTCGTGAGGTAGCATCCGCCGCTGCCGCGCCGACGGGCTTCGGCCACCCACGCATCCATGAGCGCCCTGCCGATTCCATGCCCCTGATACTCGGGGCTCACGGAGATCGAGCTGAGCAGCGAACGCTTGGGGCCGGAGGGGGACTGGCCTCGGTAGAAAACCGCTCGCACAAGGCGTCTGATGGTGCTGGGCCTTCGCAGGACGGTGCGGATGCTGGCCAGGCAGAATGCCCACCACCTCCGTTTGAGCAGGCGCTTGAAGTAGCCGTCCGGCACGAGCGGACCGACCACGATGCCCAGCACGGACCCGGTCGGCTCCTCCTCGGCTACGAAGCTCATTCCCGCATCGTCGAAAAGATACGACGCGTAGACTTCCTTCATGAACCGCCGGCCGAGGAATGTCAGAAAGAAGGCGGGAAACGCTCGAATATGCGCCTCGACCACCTCGTCGATATGTTTGCGCTCGAAAGCTACAATCCTGAATTGCATAGTTCACCCGCCCCGCCTGCGCGGCCCGAGGGCACTGCGGCAGGGCTTCTGCAAGTTCTATCGGCAATCCGGCAAGGCCTCTGGAGCCTCGGAACGTATGCCGAACTTTCTTCGGTTTCTTCTCTTACTTCTCATTGTACATTGCCGTTGGGCACGGGTGTGAAAGGATTCTATGGACAGCCCTGCCTGGCGGTGCGATTATGTTCAAGTGCCGATTTTCGGCAGACGATATAATGCGTGAGCGGGGAGGTGGCCCAGTTGGGAAGGCGCCGTCGGCTTGCCGGCGGAGATCCTGGTTCGATTCCAGGCCTCTCCATTTCCGAGCAATATGTTTCGAGGATCCGATGGCTTGCCACTCTATCTCCGTTGACGTGGAGGATTGGTACCAGTCGACGGTCGATGCCGCCGCCCCGCTATCGCAGCGCTTTGTGGCAAGCACCAACAAGGTGCTTCAGGCCTTTGCCGACCGGCAGGTGCGTGGGACCTTCTTCGTGCTCGGACTGGCCGCCGAGGTCTCGCCCCAGTTGGTCAAGGATATCGCAGCCGCCGGCCATGAGGTCCAGAGCCACGGCTACGGACACGCCCTGAACTTCGACCTGACGCAAGAGCAGTTCCGACAGGATCTCCTTCGGGCCAAAGGCATGATCGAGGACCTGACCGGGCGGGAGGTTTTCGGATACCGCGCCCCATGTTTCAGCATCGACGAGCGGAACCCATGGGCGCTGGATGTCTTGGCTGAGACCGGCCATCGGTATGACTCGTCCGTCTTCCCGGTCAAGAAGGCGCGGTATGGCATTGACGGCTATCCTCCAGAACCTCGGGTGATCACCACGTCCCGGGGCCATAAGCTGGTCGAGGCCCCCGTTGCGTGCTTCGACTGGCTGGGCAAACGCCGAGCGGTAGGCGGCGGCGGGTATTTCCGCCTCTGGCCCTACTGGGTGATTCGAAAGGCGTGGCGGCAATTGGAGAAGCTCGACCGCCCCGGCATCGTCTACATGCACCCGTACGAGTACGACCCGACGGAAATGGCCCAGTTTCGCCAGTCGCTTAGCCTGAAACTTCGGATCCACCAGGGATTGGGGCGAACATCTTTCCCCCGCAAGGTAGACAAGCTCCTTAAGGAGTTCCGCTTTGCCGCCCTGGCCGAAGTCCTGGCTCCACTGCTCCATCAGTTATGAACCGAACATCGCCCTTGTGGTACACTACACCAGACTGTCCCCCGGCGCGACCGGGCCTGACTCGAAGAGGTGAGCCTTGGCTTCTGACAAAGTCATCCGGGATTATGAATCCGCGTTTGCCTCATGGTTGGGCGCGCGGCACGCGGTTTCCTTCTGGCAGGGCCGCGTGGCCGAGTATGCCATCCTGCGCGCCATGGGTATTGGCGAAGGCGACGAGGTTATCCTGTCCGGATACACCTGCGTGGCTGTACCCAACCCCATCAAGCATGTCGGCGCAACGCCGGTCTACGTTGACATCGTCCCGGCGACGTACAACATGGATCCCGACAAGATCGAGGCGGCTATCACGGCCCGCACGCGACTGATTATTGTCCAGCACACCTACGGGATTCCAGCGGAGATCGACTCCATACAGGCCATCGCAGACCGCCACGGGATTCCCGTCATCGAGGACGCCTGCATGGCGGTGGGCTCAACCTATCACGGCAGGAAGGTCGGCACGTTCGGCCTGGCCGCTTACTGGTCCATGCAGTGGAACAAGACGTTCACCACCGGGTTCGGGGGCATAGTCACCACCAGCGACCCCGAACTGGCCCAGAAAATCGAGCAGGTGTGGCTGGATTGCATGCAGGCCCCGTCGATCAAGGCCAAGGTTCTGCTGGCGATGATGCGGCTGGCGCACCGGCTCCTGGTGTTTCCGCGAACCAAGCGTTTCATGGAAGGCACGTATCGCTGGCTGACAGAGGCCGGGCTGATGGGATTCAATCCCCCCGTCCGCGAACATCTTCAGGCTGGCGCGATAAACCTCAAGCGGCTCGGCCCCGGCCAGGCCAAGGCGGGCATCAGGGAACTGGCCCGGCTGGAATCCAACATCGAGCATCGTCACGAACTGACGGCGCTCTATGACTCGCTGCTGCGGGAGATCGGCTGGCCCGTGCCAGTCACGCCGAGCTATTGCCAATCCGTGCTGGGGAGATTCCCCGTTCGCGGGGCCGACAAGCCCAGGGCCCGGGCTGAGGCCTCGCGGAACCTCGTGGAACTTGGCAGTTGGTTCGAATGCCCCCTCCACCCCATCGAGACGCCCTTGGCGGCTTACGACTACCACGAGGGCATGTGCCCGGAAAGTGAGAAGGCCTCTCGCGAGGTCGTCAACCTTCCCCTGCACCGGCGGGTCACCCAGGACGTGGCACGAAAGTGCGTCAAGCTGCTCCAGGAGATCGGTCCGGCCGACGCCTGACGATCGGCGCAGCCGCGGCGTCAAATCATGCCGGCCGGGCAGCCTGCGGCGCGGGGGCCGCGATAGGCCCGACCCGGTCAGCCGGCTTGGCCCTTCGTCTCGGCGGAGGGCCGCTCGAAGTAAGCCATCTCTTCATTGCTTGCCACCTGCGTCCAACCGGCCTTGCGATAACACTGGATCGCCGCGGCGTTGTCGTTGAGCACCGTCAGACGCATGGTCTTGAAGCCCTTGGTGGCGCTGCCTTCGCGAAAGGCTTCCAGCAACCTGGCCGCTACGCCGCGCCGGCGGAAGTCGGGGTGTGCGCAAATATACAACAGCAGCGACCACGTGCCCGCCGGCGGCTCGGGAGGGTCGAACCTGCGAGCCTGCGGCAGATTCGGGCTAAGCTTCTCCAGCATCCGGCGGAACGCCACTCCGACTCGATGGCGCACGGCCCGGTTGGTTACAACTTTCCACAGGATCAGCGGGAGCAACCGAATCGCGTTTAACAGGATGAACCGGCGGCGCAGCTCCGGGGCGCCGCCGATGACGAACCCCATCAGCCGATTGGTCGTCTCTTCCCTGGCTGCGTAGCAGATGCCCCTCGGCCGGGTCGCATAGAAGCGGTGATGGCTGCGGAGAAACCGCGACCCCAGCATCGCGATCACCTCCTCCGGAAAGACAAGGACATGGCAGGAGACGATCTCCTCGACGTCGCGAGGATCGGCGGGGGCAACCCGAACCGAAGACTCGCCAAGCGGATTCTCCTGCTGCCGCGCTACAGACACACGCCATTCTCCTCTATCGACCCGGCAGGCAGTTCAACCAGGCCACTCACTTACGGAAGGCTCCGGCTGATTGCGGGGCCTATAAGGCGAGCAAGCCATTGCGGAAGCCTTCGCCACATCTCCACCTTCTTCTGATACTTCTGGTTGCTCGGGCTGGCCAGGGACAACTCAATGCCGGGCTGCACCCAGTACTGGTAGTTCAAGTCCACCGCCTGGGAGCCCCATTGCTTCTTGAACTGATGCGTGCCGCTGTTGACCGTGCATCGCCCGAAATCGAACATGCGTGCCCCCGCCCGGCAGTAATGCTCCAGGACAGACCAGTAGAGCAGGTTGTTCGGGCAAAGGTTGTTGTACTTGGTCATGACGGCGGCAAAAGGCATTTCGACAAACCCATCGAGATGCAGCGACAAGCTGCCCCCGATGCATCGCCCATTGAGGCGCACCGCGAACACGCGGGTGTTGTCCGGGAACGCATCGAGCAAAGCCTTCATGACCTTTCGGGAGTAGCAGGGCGTTCCAAGCTGATGCATGCGGTTCGCGTAGATGGGGTATATCTCGGGTAGAAGCTCTGCCCCGCCATCCGCGGCGACGATCCCGGACTTCTCGGCCTTGCGAACCTGGTTGCGGACCTTCGCGGGGAAGCTCTTCCACAACTCCTGCGGGTCCGCCGGGAGGGACAGGTGCATTGTCATCTTTTCGGACCGCAACACCAGGTCGTAGGGCAGTTGATGAACGTTTCGGAACTCAATGGACTCGCAGCCAAACTCCGTCGCCAACTCGACCGCACGGCCAAATAGTGCGTCCTGGGCTTCGTGGCTGTCTGCGACTACCCCGCCGTAGTCGCTGAGGGCCTGGGACACCATTCGTCGGCCGAACAGGCGGCTGCGAACATGCATCATGGGCAGCACGCCCCGCACGACTCCCTCGTCCCTGGCGACAAGGTAGAGGCACTTGTGGCCCATCGCTTTCTCGGCGGCTCGACCCCAGGAGAACAGGTGGCAGATCTTGCCCTCGGGCCTGGAGCGCACAAAGACATCGCAGGCCGGATCCTGGGTCTCTAGCAGTTCTACGTTCATCCCACGTCCCTACTGTCTCACGGGCCGGAACAAGTCAGCATCCGCGCCACTTCCTCTGCCACCCGCTCGACCTGCGACTCGGCCAGGCCCGCGAAGAAAGGCAGGGCGAGGGTGCGCGCGGCAACGTGCTCGGTAACGGGGAAGTCGCCCGGCTTGGTGCCCAGCATGTCCATTATGTACGGCTGCGTGTGGATGGGCACGAAGTAGTTGTTGCACCCGATCCCTGCGGCCCGCAGGCCGGCCAGCACGGCGTCGCGGTCGGTTTGGGTAAACCGGTCGGCCAGGCGGATTACGTATACGAACCAGCTCGCCTTGTCGCGATGGATCATGGTCGGCATGTGTATCAGGCCAGCGTCGGCGAGTTTGCCCAGGGCCTGGTCGTAGAGCGCCGCGGCCCGGCGGCGCGAGGCGAGGATTTCGTCCAGCCGGCCTATCTGCACGAGCCCCAGCGCGGCGTTGCTCTCGCTGAGGCGGTAATTGTAGCCCAGCCGCGCGTGGCTCAGCCATGCTTCCGTGGCCCGGCCCTGGTTTCGCATCGAGACGCACAGGTCGCGGACGGCGGGGTCGTCGGTTACGATCATGCCGCCCTCGCCGGTGGTGATCTGCTTGTTGGGGTAGAAAGCGAACACGCCGCAGTCGCCGAAGTTTCCGGCCGGGCGATCGCCGAGCACGCCGCCAAGGGCCTCGCAGCAGTCTTCGATCATCGCCAGTCCGCGCTGGCGGGCGATTCGCTCGTAGGCGTCGAAGTGGGCGGTGTTGCCGAAGGCCTCGACCGGCAGCATGGCCTTGGTGCGCTCGGTTATGGCGGCCTCGGCGGCGCCGGGGGCCATGTTGTAGCTCTCGGGATCGATGTCCACGAACACAGGCTTGGCCCGCTCGAAGAGCACGCAGTTGGTGGTCGCGATGAACGAGAACGGCGTGGTGACCACCTCGTCGCCCTCTTCGATGCCCAGCGAGCGTACGCACAGGTGCAGCCCGCTTGTGCCGCTGCTAACGCCGATACCGTACTTTCGCCCAGCCCTGGCTGCGCAGGCGGCCTCGAAGGCCTCGATGCGCGGGCCGATGCTCAGGCGGTCGCTGGAAAGCACGTCGGCAACGGCTTGACGCTCTGCATGGGTAATGTCTGGCGCTGACAGAGGGATCAATTCGCTCATAGAACCTTGCCCTTGAGGTAGTTGTACGACAGGCCACCTGGCCCGTGGCCACGCCTGTGACATATCGACCGGCCGGATGACCAGCTTTACCAAGGTGGCGGCCCACTCGTGCTGTTGCCGCGTGCGACAGGGCCGCCGTGTGGCCACCTGGATAACTGCCTGCTATTATAGCCAACCTTCTTCGATGACCTAGCAGTCCGTTTAGAAATGGATCCCGTCGCGAGAGCGAGCCGGGATTCTTTAGCCTTTGAGCATCAAGAAAGAAACCGCAGGCAAAGCCTTAGCTTTGTTGAGGACTTTTAATGCTGACGCAGACGCGCAGGAATCCAGGCCGCTCGCAGCAGAGATAGCTTTCTAAACGGCTGCTAGACAATGTGAACGTCAAACCCGGCCCCGCGGGGGTCGTTCGGATTTCGCCAATTCTCCAAATCGATATACTAAAGACAGCCAACGGTGTTATACTATACTGGAAGTAGAGGATAGGGCGATGAGGCTGACAAGGAATACACGAAGAATCGTCGAACTGGTCATCCTGTGCTGCGGGGTTGCCGTACTCGCTTGCCCAAGTGTCTTACATGCTCAAGGCCGCAATCGTGTCACACTTAGCTCGCCGGGCCAACTTTCAAGAATTGGCGAGCGCACGTCCGTGGACACGTTTCAGCAATACTCCTCCGGCCTTGGCGCCTTGGGCGGCGGCAGTTCGGCGCCTCTTGGCGGC
>JAUWQU010000288.1 GCA_030610965.1 Phycisphaerae bacterium | reverse complement strand
ACTCGCGACTGCGCGGCGGGGCCCTGCCGTGTGCCCGCTGGCCGGGGTCTGTCGGGCGGGCCGGGGCGGGGGCGATGGGCGGGTGGAGATGGCAGGCGGGTGGGATGGCGCTTGCCTGGCCGGGGGCTCGTGCGGCGGTTTTGGCGTCGACGGGGTCCGTGGGCGCGACAACCGGGGACGGTGGGCCATGGCCCGTAGACAAGGCTCTTCAGCCTGAAGGGCTGACAACTGCCTGCCGACGGCAGGCAGTCCAGCCCAGGGCAGAGTGAAGCGCCGCCCTGGGTATCAGGGCCATGAAGAACAGAGCCCTGAAAGGGCGCAATAGGTTGTACTACAAGGCGCTGTGTCGCCCCTACAGGGCTCTCGTCTATTGTGTCCACCATACCCAGGGCGTTGCCCTGGGCTAGGCTGTGTGAGCCCCCTGGGCTCATGAAATCGGGACTCAAGGCCTTATCTACGAGACAACTGGACAACTGGGGACGACAACTGGGGACAGTCACCTATTTCCGAGGCGCATAATAGGTGACTGTCGCCGTTTTCGGAGATTCAGCCGACATCCCTTGCCATGTTGTCCGGGATTGGCCGGTCCGGCCGCGTCTGTCGCGCACCAACAAGAATGGAGACTATTTGGCATCGAAGGACTGCGCCCTTTCCAACCAGTTTTCTGGTCAGACAGTCGTTTGACAAAGAGTCGGTGCCTCCCTTAAACGTTCACCATCTGGCCTTCACCCAGCCACCACATCAGAGGCTGGATGGAAAGTAAACTACCCAAATCTGATCGTTGTTATTCATTCGGCCTCTTGAAAGAGACCGAATAGGTCTTTCCGGCTGGTCCGACACCTTTAAAGATGACTTCTCCATCAGTATTGCTGATCGTTGTTCTTTGCTGGTCGCCAACACGTTCGACAACCATATCCCAGGCCTCACCGAAAGCACGCATGTCGCGTAGTGCCATTGTGGGCCATGCCTTGGGCAGCCATGGGGTACATTCGAACGACTTGAGGCCGGTCGGTACTATTCCAAACATGCCTTCGGTGAATACCCGAGGATAGAGGGAGCCCGGGCAGAGCATGTCGATGGCGTCTTCATCGGGGTATGGCCCCTCGTTGCCGAAGACCTGTGCCTTGACAACGCACTGGGTAAGTTTGAGTGCTTCTTCGGTGCGCCCCGCTTTGAACAAGACTCGCAAGGCGTAGTAGGTTTCACGAGCCCATTCCGTCTTTCTTGTCGATTCAGCCAGGATGTCGCCTCCGGTGAGGCGGTTCGGCCAGAGTTTCTCGGAAATCAGGGCATCAACGGTCGAATCCTGACGCTCGGTGATGTCCATCGCCAGCGGTAAAAGAATCCAACCACGCAGGGTCGTATTCCCTTTGAAGTAGCGGTATGTTTTAAAACCTTCGACCTCGGCGCCAAAGTACACGTCGATCGCCTTGCGAAGTGCGGCGGCGCGCTGCTCGAATTCCACCGCCGTCGCCGTTTTGCCGAGGGCATGGGCCAGTCGCCCAGCATGACAATAGCCACCATAGGCCAACGCCGAGGTGCTCAGGTTAGCGGTGCCTGTCGGGTAACGGCCTTCCATCTCGTCAGTCCTCGAGGCGATGACGCCATCGGCCGTCTTATGATCATTGACCGATTTGGCACTGAACTTAACCAAGGGCCACAGTTCTTCTGCTGCTTTGCGGTCACCCAGGAACATGAGAAACTTCGGCAGAGCATAGAGGACCATGGCATTGTCACCGCGATACTTCTGAACCAATCGAAGTTCAGGGTGTTCGAAAGAACCGGGGAACGGATCAATCCCGTGTTTCTGACAATGATCCTGCCAGATTCGGTACATATTCAAGCCGGCTTCATTCAGTTGGGCATTACCGAAGAATGGAAAAATGGGGCTGGAGTATTCGACCGGATCATTGGCCCATATACCAGGCGAGTATCGCAGGCTGCCATTGTGGGTGATTACTCCCTTGCACGTGTCGATTGGACACTCCAATATATGCAATTTCTGCAACGCAAACGCCAGGTCGAGCGATCGATCAGGAGTCTCAAGACGGCCCGGGCCACGATAGGCTGCTTCGGCCAAATCGCGACGGTAGCGATGTTCGGCTTTGACATCGACCTCAATATCAGGATGCGAGACCAGCTTGCACTGCAGAGTTTGAGAGAATGACAACGCTGCGCCAGGTGCTATGGTAACCGATTCAACGGCAGGAGAAATCAATTCGACGAGGATGTCAGATTCCACGGCTTTGCCGCGATAAGTGCCGGGAATCGCCTGACGAAGCCCCGTAATGACCATATCGAGTGGCTTTGTCGTACTGTTGCGCAGTTGCCACTGCTCGATGACCAAAGGCTTCGTCGTCGATGGATAGGTCTTTCTGGTGGCGACAATTCCCCGATCTTCAGGATAGGTGAATGTCAGCATTCCGTCGAAGGTGGCTGTTGTTGGAGACTCGAGTTCTAACGGTTGACCATTGACTTGCACCTTAGGCTTCACATTACGTCCGACTCGATACATAATCCTTTTGAAATCATCCTTCTTTACATTGAAGAACCGAACCGTGTAGCTCAAGCCTTTGCCGGTAGAAAGGTGAACCTGCATGACCACAGCACGTCCCTGCATGCACATCACAAGAGATTCATCTGCAGTCCAGGCATGGGTGATACGTCCCGCATCGTCGGGTGTCCAGAAATCGGCGGCCAGACAAGGCGGCACGGAAATGACCAACAAAAGGATCAAGGTGGCAAAACCGTTCAGCGCTGCGGCTTGTGTGATATTGAAGCTGCTACTCATCTGATGCTCCCGGTTGTATTGTCTTTGTGTTTAGAGGATGTCTTATTAATGGAGTTCGGCTTCTTCACGTATGGTTTCTTGCCTCTTCAGCAATCACTGCCTCTCGTGCAACCCGAGCATGCCAAGCTGACAACAGGCTGCAACGTAAGCGTCTTCGTCCGATGACAGCGATTGTAGCAGACGTGTTGCCTCAAGACAATGTTACTGGTCTGCCGAAAATCTGCTAATCCGGGAACGCCATACGCAATTCCATCCGTCGCGGGTTTCTCCACCCCTTCGTTCGCGGGGCCGTGCTGTTGCTGGCAGCGCCAATCTCCTGATTGGCTGGATTGCGAAGGTGCGCCGGGAGGGTTAAGAGTAAGAGTGCCGATCGGGAGATCGGCGTTCCCAGGCGTTCCCAGGGGCTTGCTTGCGGCACGCGAGCGGTTATCATTGGGGCACGTGAAGGGATGGCCATGAATACGAAGCTGAACGTGAAGCTGCTTTCGCTTGCGTTGGGATGCGTTCTCGTTGCGGCTTGCTCGGGGCCCACAACGCCTACCGGGACGT
The DNA here is from genome assembly GCA_030610965.1 of Phycisphaerae bacterium. Taxonomy (GTDB): domain Bacteria; phylum Planctomycetota; class Phycisphaerae; order SM23-33; family SM23-33; genus JAUWQU01. The sequence continues at coordinate 2,477 of JAUWQU010000288.1, read as the reverse complement.
GGAAAGGGGGCTGGTCAAGTGAGCAAGCTTTTCGCGATGGAGTCGTTCAATTGACAGGGCTGGCCAAGATCAAGGAGCTGCTATGAGAATCCTGCCCGCGGTGTTTGAAGATCGTGAGATCCGTCGTCTTTACGACGAAGAGACCGATACCTGGTTGTTTTCAGTGGTGGATATTGTCCAGGTGCTCGTTCAGCAGCCCGACTTCCAGGCGGCCAGAAAGTATTGGAAGGTTCTAAAAGGCCGCTTGGCTAAAGAGGGAAGTGAACTGGTAACAAATTGTTACCAGTTGAAATTGCCCGCCAGCGACGGGAAAATGCGGCTCACCGATGTCGCCAGCGCCGAAACGCTGCTGCGCCTCGTTCAGAGCGTTCCCAGCCCCAAGGCCGAGCCGATCAAGCTCTGGCTCGCCAAGGTCGGCTACGAGCGGATGCAGGAGATGGCCGACCCCGCCCGTGCCTTGGACCGTGCCCGCGAAACCTGGCAGAAACACGGGCGCAGCGACAAATGGATTCAGCAGCGGATGACCGGGCAGGAGACCCGCAACAAACTCACCGACTACTGGGCCGACCACGAAATTAAACGGGGCGAGCAGTACGCTATTCTGACCAATATCATCCATCAGGAGTGGTCCGGCGTCACGGTGCAAGACCACAAGGCGATCAAGAGGCTCAAGACCCAGAACCTGCGCGACCACATGAGCGAAGCGGAGTTGATCTTCACCGCACTGGCCGAGCTATCGACCCGGCAGATCGCCGAAACGGACAACGCCACCGGCATGGATGAAAACGCGGTCGCCGCCAAGACCGGCGGCAACATCGCCCAAAAGGCCCGCCGGGAGTTGGAACAGAAGACCGGCCAAAGCGTCGTCACCGGGCAAAACTACCTGCCGCCCGCCAAGACCAAGAAAATCAAAAGGCTGGGGCGATGACGCCCGGTGCAAGAGGGCGCCCGGGCAATGCCCCTTGGAAGAGCCGGCCGACCAAAGGCCGGGAAGTCAACAACCGGGCCTGTCTGATGAATAAACCTGTCGGGACGACCAACGGGGAATTTGGTACGGGCAAAGCAAGCCAGTCACTCTCGCGGCACGCGAGCGGTTACTATTGGGGCACGTGAAGGGATGGACTCATGGACTCTTGGACTCTTGGACAAAGAATGCTGACCGTAAAGCTGCTTTCGCTTGCGTTGGGATGCGTTCTCGTTGCGGCTTGCTCGGGGCGCAGCCTTTCGGACGCCCCGGCCGGGAAGGAGGACAAGCCCAAAATGGATCTGACGGCGATGGAATCTCCGATCCTTTTTGCCGGTGACGCGACGACGGCGTACCGCGACCCGGCCGCGATCTACCACGACGGTACATTTTACCTTTACGTCACCGTGGGCAAGATCGAGCCGGACAAGTCCGTTTACTGGCACACCGCATGGGCCAAGAGCCGGGACCTGATCCACTGGACCGACCCGAAGATATTCACGCCCCATGACCAGACGAAGAACTTCGCCAGCCCCGGCTGCGTTGTCCGGGACGGCGAAGACTGGGTCTTGTGCCTCCAGACCTATCCGACCCCGAATGGCAGGCAGTACGGCGACCAGACGTCCCGCATCTGGACCATGCGAAGCAGGGACCTGGAGAACTGGGATCCGCCCGAGTTGCTGCGAGTCAAGGGCCCCGACACGCCCGTCGATAAGATGGGCCGCATGATCGACGCCTTTCTTTTCCGGGACAAGGACGAGCCGCACAAGTGGTGGTGTTTCTACAAGCAGAACGGCGCGTCGAGGTCGTGGTCGCGAGACTTGAAGACGTGGACCTTCGCGGGCTCCCTCGCGGCCGGGGAAAACGCCTGCGTGATCGTCGATCGCGACGAGTATGTTCTGTTTCACTCGCCCGGCAACGGCATCGGCGTCAAACGTTCGAAGGACCTCACGACCTGGACTGACGAAGGCCTGCTCACTCTTGGCCAGAAGCAATGGCCCTGGGCGAGCGGCAGGCTGAGCGCCGGTTTCGTTCTCGACTTGCGAGACGATCCGCGCATCGGCAAGGCGCTGATGTTCTTCCACGGCTCGCGCTGGCCCGAGCGCGACCCGCGCGGCGGATGGGCCAGCTACGTCAGCCTCGGCATCGCCTGGAGCGACGACCTGGCTGACTGGGACTGGCCCGGCCGGGCAGCGGGAACGCCATAGGCAACGCGTACTTCCTTGCCCGAACCGGCGGAGGCAAGCTAGAATCATCCAGGAGGCCTGCGGCTGTCGTGGGCTCAAGTCTGTCCGCGAAGTCAAGGCGAAGCCTGCATCGCCCGCAAAGCTACGGAGACAGCCATGAACCGCGCAATGATCGCAATCAGCGCAATGATCGCAATGCTGACGATCGCAGGTTGGGCTTTCGCGGCGGACGGCCCCGCCGGGCCGGGCGGCGGCGACAGGCGTCTGGTGTCACACTGGACGTTTGACGACAGTGACGCGGTCGGCAAGGACGCGGGCCCGGCCGG
>JAUWQU010000104.1 GCA_030610965.1 Phycisphaerae bacterium | reverse complement strand
CCGGCCAGGTAGCCGATCTGCCGCCAAGCGCCGGTGCGCCCGTACTCGGCGGCCAGAATGATCGCCGGATGCCTGCACTTGGCGAGCGCCTGTCCGGCCGCGCGGCCCGACTTCACATCCCTCCCGCCCGGCGGGGCGATTCCGCCGGCGTCCACGCCGGCCGCGCCGGCCAACTCCGCAAGCGCGGCCAACTCCGCGCCTACCGGCGCGGCAATGCGGTGAGTGGCGAACTTGGCAGCCGAGCCGCCGCCGGGATCGATGCCGATGATCGGTGTGCGAGCGTTAATCTCGCGACGGCTGAACACGCCCCGGCTGCACGCCGGATTGGCCTCGAAGGCGCCGCCGATAACCAGGAATCCGTCGCACTCGGCAAGGTGGTCGTCGCTGAGGTACTTGGCCCCGGACGCCTCGGCGCCGAGCAGCATTTCCCTCTCCGCCGGCTCGAGAACCACGCACAGCTTCGCCTTCGGCCAGGCGCGGCACCACGCGTCGGCGGTCAGGAGCTGCTCGCACGGCAGGGCGCCGTCGATGAAGAAGATCAATTCCTTGTCCCCGGCGGCTGCGACGATTGCCTGGGCCGCCTCGGCCAGGTCGATCTCCACCTGCGCGGCGTCGACTCGGCGCAGAGCCCAGCGGATCCGGCGGGGCGAGTCAAGCAGCTCGCCGATCGCCAGCCCGCGCGGGCAAAGCCCTCCGCCGGCGACCATGGGCGGCTCGCTCACCAGGCAGTCCGGGCCCAACCTGCGGATGCGAAGCCCGCAGCCCGCCGGCCACAGTGTGCAGCGGGTCTGGCCATCTGGATGACGGAGGTCAGAACACATTCGGTGCATCCTTAATCAGCGCGTAGTTCATGTCCGGGCCATCTTTGCACAGGTAGTACTTGCCGATGTTGCACCGCCCGCACAGGCCCATCCCGCAACTCATCCGGCGGTTCATCGAAAGGTATATCTGCTCGGCAGTCAGCCCCTCGGCCTCCAGGGCCTGGGTGGTGAACTGGAGCATGATGCCCGGCCCGCAGACAAAGGCTGTGCATTCCGGCAGGGTCATGTCCAGGTCCTTCAGCAGCGTGGTGACCACCCCGGTCGGCCCCTGCCAGCCGGGCTGCGGGTTATCTATCGTCACCTGCATGTCCACCTTCGCATGCGAGGCCCACTGGTCATACTCGCGCCTAAAGAGCAGCTCCTCCATGCCGCGGGCGCCGTAGCGGATGCTCATCCGCTTGATCGGGTCGAGGTCGTCCAGTAGGGTAAGGATCAGCGCGCGAAGCGGCGCCAGACCGACGCCGCCTCCGACAACCAGCACTTCCTTGCCGGCGAGTTTGTCGATAGGGTAACCCTTGCCGAACGGCCCTCGCAGGCCGAGCACCTGTCCCGGCCGGCACTCGTGGAGGCGCTCGGTCACGGTTCCCGTCCGCAGGATCGTTATCGAGATCCGCTCCGGGTGTGACGGGGAACTCGATGGCGTGAACGGCCCCTCGCCGACGCCGGGCAGCGTCAACTGGATGAACTGTCCGGCCTTGAAGCTCATCGGCTCGGCCGGGGCGAGCACGAGCGTCTTGATCGTCGGCGTCTCGTCGATGACCTCGACGAGCTCGGTCGGTGTCGGAATGTAGCTGTCAGACGTGCTCATGGTTGCAGTTCTCCGACAACTTGCCGTAAGTCAATGGCGCCCAGGCAGGCCTCGATACACCTCCCGCAGCCGACGCAGCCGAGCAGGCCGCACTGCTGCGGAGCGTAGGTGAACTTGTGCAGCACACGGTTTGCCAGCCTGCTGCGAAGCCGCGGTCGCGGCGTGGGCTTCATGTTCGACGTCGTGCCCGCCATTCGGTGGTACGTGCCGAGAATGCAACTGTCCCACGTGCGGACGCGCTCAAAGAGCCCGGGACCGAGGGCCTGGTCGTAAAGGTAGAAGCAGTAGCACGTCGGGCAGATGTTCGTGCATGCGCCGCACTCGACGCAGTCGGCCGCGTATCGCTGCCAGGCAGGATCCCCGTCGTCGGGCAGGACAAGTGACTGACCCTGCGCGACTTCCAGGCCGGTGGAGCGGTTCTGACTTTCCACCGCCTCGGTGACCGCCCGGCGGATGCGATCGCGCTGAGCGAGTTGATCGGCCGAGGCCGGGATGCACTCGAGCCCGGCCGCCGCCAGCCACGCCCGCCCGCGATCACTCGCGACGTCAACAACGAAGCCGCCTTCAACGGGCGAAAGGTTCACGTCGTAGCCATCGTCAGCCAAGGGCAACCCGCCGACGGACGTGCAGAAGCACGTCGGCGCGGCCGCGGCGCAATCAGTCGAGACCAGCACGGCCGACTTCCGCCTGCTTCGATAGACCGGCTCCTGGAACTGCCCCTCCAGCAGCATCTTGTCGAGGTACTTCAGGGCGGCAAGCTCGCAGGCCCTCAGGCCGATGATCGCCCGCGGGGCCGGTGCCTCAGCCGGCGGGGACGTGAACCCATCTCCATACTGGCCAACGGATTGTAGCGATGGGTAAAGCCAGCCCTTCGGGCTTAGGGGCGATCTGGGCTCGCTCAGGCCCGCGATCATCTCGCAGACCTCGACCTGCTCCCCCGCAGCCGACCAGAGGCATTGCTCATCGGCAAGCGCCTCGGCCAGCTTCTGTCTGGATAGGTACTGTCCGGTCATCTTGCGCCCCCATGCCCCCCCTGGTTTCAAGGAGAGCAAAGCGGGAGCCGTATCGCACAAACGCGGCCCGAAAAGAATGGCTCTACAACTTACGACTTACGGAACAAACCGCCCAGCCAACGACGTGAGAACTGAAAACTTCCTTAGCATGTGCTTCAGATGCCTCAAGCGTTTTTTGCTTCGACCGACAACGCTAAGGCGATTGCCAAACCTTGTCAACAATACCTTCAGCCCCCCCAACTCCTGTTCGTGCTTTTTTTCACATATACACCCGACTGGCCGGCTCGTCAATCAAAAACCGGATTCTTTGTAGGATTCTTTTCGCGCCGACATGCATATTCCTGCCCGACAAACGCCTGTCCCCCTGAACCGGACCAGCGAGTTTGACGCCCGCACAACATCCGAACACACCCGGATTCTTGACCGCACCAAGACGACGGGTAAACTCTTGGCTCTGTAATGATAACAAGATCCTGGAGGCCTACCTGTGTGCGACCAAGCGCTTTCGAACATTCCTCTGCCCACCGGCTGGCCTGATTCCGTCCGCTCGGCAGTCATCTACGTCATCTCCCTGACTCACTACGCCATCGTGGCTGCTCGCGGCTGGGCGGCCAACAGCATAAACGCCCGTGTTCGGCTCTCCCGCGACTCAAGACCTTGTGCCCTTCTCTCGGTAAACGCAAGATAGCGCAGATCCTGGCTCGCGCAGGACTTCACCTGGGGTCCACTACCGTCCAACGGATGGTCAAGGACAAGAGAACGAGTCCACCAATGGATCCTGTCGATCTGGCCGACCGCGTCGTGACGGCCAAACGCCCCGATCACGTCCATCACGTGGACCTGACCGTCGTGCCGACATCGCTGGGCATGTGGACCGCATGGACTCCGTTCGCTTTGCCACAAGTCTGGCCGTTCTGTTGGTGGGCTACCGTTGTCATCGACCACTTCTCACGGCGAGCCATGGGCGTCGCGGTCTTCAAGAAGCAGCCGACTTCCGTTGAAGTCCGCACCTTCCTCGGCCGTCTGTATGCCAAAACGAAACCCAAGTACATCATCTGCGACAAAGGCAGTCAGTTCTGGTGCGCCGGCTTCAAAGCTTGGTGTAAGCGCAAGGGAATCCGGCCACGCTTCGGTGCCGTCGGAAAGTATGGCAGCATCGCTGTGGTCGAACGCTTCATCCGTACACTCAAGGATGAGTGTACGCGCCGCATCACCATTCCACTGCGATGCGATGAAATGCGGAGAGAACTGCTTTGCCATCTCGACTGGTACAACGAGCATCGGCCGCACGAGTTCCTCGTCGGCAGAACGCCCAACGAGGTGTACCACGACCGCCCCGCCGCAAACGAAACGCCTCGCATCGAGGTAAGGCCACACTGGCCGCCTGACGCATCATGTGCAACGCCGGCAGCGGCCATCGATGGTGAGCCCAGCCAGAAGGTCGTGCTTCTGGTCAGCTACCACGCCGGCCGCAAGCATTTGCCTGTCATCCAGATTAAGCGAGTTGCCTGAGACGTCGAACGTGACCTGCGTGACCAGTGAGCGTCTGCGCTCATGGCGACTGCAGGCCCGTTGGCGCCTCCCAATTGTCAAGTACGGCCCTTCCCTCGCGACCTCAACGCCGCGATAACCGATCAGATTCATCGCTAAATCGGGCCACATCTGCCCTCAAATCCGACCCACAAAGTCCATGGTCCGGTATACCTATTTGCCCCCTTCCGGCTGTCCGAGGGCACCGAGGATAGCGGCCCTCAAACGCATAGCCTCCTCCAACTCAGGGCTCTTGATGGCCAATCCGGCGTCCGATCGCCTTTGCCTGGCGACGACTTCTTCGACGTCCGCCAGGGCCGCTTTCCAATCCTTCAACGCGATGTAGACCTTGGCCCGGCTGCGCAGATGGGGCAGGCTGATGGCTGTGTCGCTCTTCCTGACAGGCTTGCCAATGGGCGGGGTCGGTCTTTCGGTCGGCGCCAGCTTGAACGCGAGGCGTTTGGCCTCCTCGAGATTGCCGCTCTTGATCGCCTCGTCAACGGCCTTCTCGTCGTGCCATTCGATCACGTTCTGGACGAACTCTCGCGGGATCCTTCCCTGCGCCGCCAACCCCGACAGAGCCGCGGCGATGCTGCCGTCCGGACGGAGAACCACGGCGTTCGCGCGTTCGTCAGCAGCGAACAGTCCGAGTCGATGCACGAGCGAATTCCGCACGCCGGCCGGCACGACGACCGTTTGACACCCCACCGGGGCCTCGCCTACCAGCGTGCGGATCCGGACCGCATTCTCGTCGAGAACGGCGACGATGACGTTGATATCGTCCAACCCGCGCTTCTCTGCATACGCCGACGCGGTTCCCAATCGCCCATAGGGAAACGCCTTGCCGCCTTCCCAGGGGGGCGAAAAGAGGATGGCCGTCCACTTGCCGGCTGTGCCCCGCGAAATAGGGAACGTATCGCCATCGAGGGTCGTCAGATCGACCCGCAAGACACGATTCGCGTCTTGAGGTTCGCCACTGGCGAGGTATCTCGCCCAGCGCCGGCCAAATGACCAGCCGGCCGAGTAGGGCGCCCTGAACAGCTCGTAGCGATGGTACCGGTCGAGCAGAAACGAAACAACCGTCCACATCATGGGGTTCTCGGTGTGTTGGTCGAGAATCGCCCGGCGGTAGCGGGCATACAGCATACGATCGCCGGCGTCCAGCGCGAGGATGGCCGCCGCCGCAAAGGCCGAGCCCGGCGCGCGTTCGCCACCGGCTGCCTCCAAGAAGGCACCGAGCACCGCTTTCGGATTTGCCTCGTCGCGGCGCAGCGCTTCTTTGGCGAGGCAGAACCGGGGCACGATCCGCCCGCCCGGAGGCGGATTCAGCGCCAGAGACGCCTTTGCCTCTTGCACGGCGCGTTCCAGGTACTTGGGTTCCGAAGCCAGCTTCCACATCCCCAGCAAGGCGATGATTCTGCGATTATGCACAATCCAGAGGTCCGGGGCCCGCGGGCATCGTTCGATGGCGGCCCGGCACAGTGCTTCGGCCTTCTGGTAATTCGCCCACGCCTCCTTGTGCGTCAGTCGGGATCGGACCGGCGGAGCAGGGAAACAGATCTGAATCGCGCGGAGTTCCTGCTCGGGAACCGATGCAGCCGTCCGACTCAGTCTGTCGTCGGCATCCTTCCCTGAATCACCCCCTATCATTTTCAGTTCGGGCGGGCAGGCGACGTCGAAGGGCTCGCAGGGATGAACAACAAGGAATTCACCGACGAACAACGACTGCAACTGACTGAGATAACGGGGTCTGCTCCAACTCCTCGCGAACAGGGAACCAAACGTACGGGAGTAATCCCGTTTGCGCCCTCCCCGGTTCCCTGCCAGGACCAATGCGGCGTAGCCGGTCCCACTGACAACGACGAGGCGGGGATCGGTCCGTGCGTAAGCGCGGTAGACCGGGCTCTTTCTGCCGCCGGGGAGCCGCATCGCCGGCCAGGCCACGCCCAGCCCGCGCAGGATCTTTTCCCCGGCGTCTGGCAATTCGTCCAGGTTGAAGCTGACGATTCCAAGCCGGCCCGAAGCCTCGTCCTTCGCCTTCTTCCAGGCGGCGGCGAGTTGCTCAAGGTCGTCCTGACCGGTCTCCCTGGACCAGAAGTAGAGCAACGTCGGCTGGCCCAGGCAGTCCATCGGGAAGCGAAACACTGTGCCGTCGGCGCGGGTGTAGGCACCGCAAAACGGTGCGCCAAAGACTTGACCGCCCAGCTTGTCCCGCTGAAACGCGATCAGTTCGAGATCCCCGGCAAAGCGTTCAGCCATGCTACGGCGGATATCCTCGAGCAGATCGCCGTTCCCGATTTCCAGGGCCATGAGCGTGGCAATCTTGAGGGTCTTAGCTTCAACCGGTGTGTTGCGGTAACGAACGATCAACGCCCTGAGGGCCTCCGTACGCTCTATCGGCGTGGCGCCCTGACGCGCAAGCTCTGTCTGCGAAACCAACAGATCGGCATCGAGACGAACGCTTGCATACTCGTCGGGAGCCTGGGCCAATTGGCGGCACGTTTGGAGAAGGGCCTCACGGTTCTCGGCCGATTTGTCCAAGCCGTATAGCTCCTGCCAGCCTCGAAACAGGACCCCCAGAACATAATACCGGTTGGGCGCAGCCGGATGGGCGTCCAGAATCGCTTCGCCCTCGCGGATAATCTTCTTGACGGTTCTTCGTCTCCTGGCCGGCGACTCCCCTTCCTCCTTCTCGGCCAGCTCGGCCTCCAGGGCAGCGATCTTGCCTTCGGGTATGCCGGTGGCGGATTTCGGCTCTTGGGTTCCCCCCTGAGCCGCTGCGCGCACGCCAAGGGCTTCCTGCGCGGCAACAGACACTGCCCATGCGCAAACGACGGCCAACAACACCCCGGTCGTCATTCCATGATGTCGCGGCTTCATCTTGCTAACCTTTCGTAACAATTCTCATGGCGCTCGCTGCTGCTTCGGCGCCTATGGCACGGGCGTCAGGGTGAAATGCTTGATGGTCAGTCCTTTGTTCGGGGCTCTGCACGTGAAATCGAGCGTGTTCCTTCCCTCTTTCAATGCGATGGTCACGGGCCTGGTATCCTTCCACATGCCCTTTGTATAGGGCAGCGACATATCGATCAGCGTGCGCCTGTTCAGCCTGAGAAGGGCTTGCTGTTTCACGGAAACCGTGGCCACACGCGCGGTCAACTCGTATTTCTGGGCTACGGGCACCTCAACGGTGTACTTGAGCAGCCCAGGACGATTCCCAAGCCGGGCGTAATGCACCTGCGTGCCGCCACCCCAACTCTTCATAAATGAAATTTTATCGGTACTATTCGTAGGCTTGGAACATGCCGCAACAGGAAGCGTGATGACACCGTCTTTGCCGACAACAATCTTCCTGTCTTCTTCCGGAATCTCAATCTCCGTCCCCTTCTCGTCGCCGAGCAGTTCGTCGGACTCGCCGAGCTTCATCCCGCCGGTCAGCTCAACGGCCTCGATCTTGGCATCTTCGACAATCGCCAGCTTCTTGTAGAACGCCAGGCCGTCCCAGAACCCGCCGCCTTTGCCATACCGCCCAAACGCAATGCTCACATCTCCTTCACCGAGCGCATCGCCGATCCATTGCGCCCGCAGCACCTGCATGTAGGCCTCTGGATGCTCGCGCGCCTGCGAATCCAGCAGGAAGTCGAGCCCGCCTTGCGGCCCACACCAGGCCATGGACCACCATGCGCCAAAACAGATGGTCCAGCCGTCCGGCGTCCAGTGGCTCATTGCACCATGTCCACGCTGTGTCGAGGCCCTTGACGGGATGCCAAAGGCACGTGTCGCGAAGCGTCCGAAGAAAGCGCGCGGCCCGCACTTCCCGCCACCTGCAAGTATCTGTTGAGTTTTTGTACCCACGTTCGGATCCCAAGTGGGACTCGCATACGGGACATCGCTCTTCACAATGCGCGCATAACGCCACTTGTAGTCAGGGCTCGTTATGTGATCCGGACGGTAATTCCGCATCATCTCCCGCACCCAGGCAAGCTCCTCATTGCTGTATGGACAGTCCGTGATAAAGCGGCACTCCCAGGTCGTCATCTCTTTGACCGCCGGATCCAGTTCGCCGTCCAGATAGGCCTTCTCATAGTGTAAATATCGTTCTACCTGGTCGATAGTAGACGGTGCTCTGTATACAATTCCATACACGCCGCCCCTCTCTTTCCCCGGCAGCCAGGGCATTTGGATACTGGTTCCCAGTGCCAGGCGCTGGAGGATGCCCGGTTTGCGAGCACGCTCGCTCTTTTCCAGTATGGCGGTATAGACCTGCATCGCCTCGCCGTACTCGCAGCCATTGGCGCCGCCGGCCACGAGAATCTGCTTCATCAGCGTCTCATCAGCGAACAACTTGTCGAGCAGGCCCTCCTCTTCCGTCCCCTGCTGGGCAAACTCGGCCAGCCCGCGCGGTGTTGCGCTGGCGAGGATCGCAACCCTGATCAGCTTGGAATCCAGCTTGTCGCTTGCCAGGAAGCCGCCCATATCCGTCAGGACCGCTCTTGCGGTATGCAAGGCGTTCGACTCCGCCTGCGCCTTCAACTTCCCGTACCCGCCCTTGACATCCGCGGGCGCCTCCTTATCGGGGGCCTTTATCGAGTCGCGCGCGGCGCGGGCGTTAAGGACGGCAGCCTTGTGCTGCTCGTCGATGCCCGGCACGGCCGC
>JAUWQU010000701.1 GCA_030610965.1 Phycisphaerae bacterium | reverse complement strand
TTTTCTTTGATGTACCCATAGGGCTCTCAATAGGGAATTACCTATCCCCCCCCTGACCAGCGGTGCGGAATCTGAAAGTTTGGGGGGACGTCACCACAATCTTCCTGGCCCGCCGCCATGTCCAAGAGAAAACTCTGCAGTCCAGCCGATGTTGGACCTCAGATGGCCTTGCGGGATCCGGCCTCGCCCCGGCCTGTTTCAACCCAGGCGGCGGCCGGGCATCACCGAAGCCAGCCTATCGCAGTGCTCACTGGGCTTCACCTGGCTCGTCAGCGAACCGCCTCCAGGTGTTTGGCGGTTTGACCGCGCGGGAGAGGGCCTTGCAGGATCTCGGTGGCCAGCGATAGCCAACGTCTTCGCGGTACCGGTTGCCAATGGTACCCCTTTGCGGTATGCTCTGCTCCAGCGTTCGCTGTTCAAGCAGGGGTTTGCCCAATGGCCGATGTGCGAATGAGCATGGATGTCGATCTTACCGCCCAGGATGTGGCGGGCTTGGCGTCGGTGGACGCTCTTGCGGCATTCTTCCAGCGGCTCGGGTACGACACGAGCAAGCGGGCTGCAATTACGGCCGAGTCCATCGGTCTGCGCGACGGCGACGGCGTCTTCCGGCACCTGGAGCTGCTCAGCGAGGATCCCGAAGGTTTCCTCCGCGTGGTCTTCGCCCAGGTGCGGTCCATCACGGCCAAGGCACGCAACGATCTGGTCCGCGCCCTCGGCGGATTCAGCCAGGACCATCTGATCGTCCTTACCGCCGACTTCCAGACACTGGAATTCGTCCTGATCGACAAGGTCAAGGCCCGCAGGCACGGCCCGGGCGCCGTCGCCGCCTATATGCCAACGCCGAAGGTCTACTCCGTCGAGCGGAAGGCGCCCGGACGGCTCGATCTCCGCGTCCTTCGCCGCCTGACGTTCACCCAACGTGACGCCCTGGATCAGTTCGACAAGCTCCGTAGCGTCTTCGAGGCCGCGGCCTACACCGGCGAGCACTACCAGAACCGCGCCCTCTTCGCCGACCACTACCTAAACACCCGCCTGCGGGATTCTGACGCCTGGGGCGAGAGCCCCAATGCCGCCTTTGCCGCAGTTCGCCAAATCATGGCTGGCGCCCGCGAGCGCCTCCGCGGCAAGGATGAGGCCACCGCGCGCCGACAACTGCTCGAACCGATCTTTCAGGCCGTCGGTTTCACCTGTGTTGAAGTCAAGGACTCAAAGGACGCCGGCCCCGCCCCGGATTATCTGCTCAGCGACGCCGAGGGCAACAAGATCACCGTCGCTCTGGCCTACCAGTGGGACCGCTGGCTCGACGGCCCGGACCCCGCCGACCAGCAGACGCCTGAGGAGAACCCAGGCGCATCCGTCGTGAGCATACTGGAACAGGGCCACGCCGAATGGGTCATCGTCACAAATGGCAGGCTCTGGCGGCTCTACAGCCGGCGGGCCCATTCCCGCAGCACCAACTTCTACGAGGTGGATCTGGCCGAGGCCCTGGTCGAATCCGCCGATACAGACCCGGCCGAGGCATTCCGCTACTGGTGGTTGTTCTTCCGACCGCAGGCGTTCGCGCCACTGGCTGAGCCCGAAACCCCGGCCGACCTCCGCTGCTGGCTGGACACCGTCGCCGCCGGCAGCCGCGAGTACGCCAAGCAGGTCGAGCAGCGGCTCAAGAAGCGCGTCTTCGAGCACATCGTCCCGCATCTGGCTATGGGCTTCCTGGCCGACCGCAAAGGCCGGCTGGGCCTGACCGCCGCGCCCACGGAAGATGAGCTGGAAGCCATCCGCGAAGGCTGCCTGACGCTGCTGTACCGCCTGCTGTTCATGCTCTACGCCGAAAGCCGCGACCTGCTGCCTATCCGCGAGAGCCCATACCTGGCCGCGTCGCTGCGAAAGGTCAGCCAGGAGATCGACGCGGCAGCCGGCGTCGCCGAGTCCGAGGTCGATGACAAGCTCGCCGGCTCGTACAAGAAGGACCAGGCCAAGCTCTACGACCGCCTGGCCGGGCTGTTCGCCGCCATGGACGCCGGTGACCCCGCCCTTAACGTGCCCACATACAACGGCGGGTTGTTCCTTACTGCTCCCGACAAGGCTGATAACTCCCGCGAGGCACGCATTGCCCGCTTCCTGGCAGGCCACAAGGTTCCGGACCGGTATCTCGCCCAGGCCATCGACCACCTTGCCCGCGACCCCGACGACAAGACCTTCGCCATGGTCTTCATCGACTACAAATCGCTCGGCGTCCGCCAGCTCGGCAGCATCTACGAGGGCCTGCTGGAGTTCAAGCTCAAGATCGCCGCCGAGGCCCTCACCACCGTCAAGCAGAAGGGCAAGGAGAAGGTCATCCCACTTTCGCAGGCCAAGGGCCGCAAACGGGCCGAGATCGCCGTCCGCAAAGGCGATGTGTACCTGGCCAACGACAAGTCCGAGCGCCGCGCCTCCGGCAGCTACTATACGCCCGATCACATCGTCGAGTACATCGTGGAAAACACCGTCGGACCGGTGCTGGCCGCCAAGCTCGAAGCACTCCGACCGGAGCTGCGAAAGGCCGAGAAGACCTACCATACATGGATCACGAACCTTCGCAATAACCCCCGGCTGTTGCCGTCGCACGATGCCGACCCTCGCGACACGGCCGCCCAGCAAACCTACGGCAAGCACGCCGACCTCGTGGAAAAGCTCTTCGACTGCAAGATCCTCGACCCGGCCATGGGCAGCGGCCACTTCCTCGTCGAGGCCGTGGACTTCGTCACCGACAAGCTGCTGGACTTCCTCAACAGCTTCCCCCACAACCCCATCGCCACGGCCCTTGAGAGCACTCGCCGCAGCATCCTGGAAAGCCTGTCCGATCAGGGCGTGGCCGTCGATCCTGACAAACTCACCGACGTTCACCTGCTCAAACGCCACGTCCTGAAGCGCTGCATCTACGGCGTGGACCTCAACCCCATGGCCGTCGAACTGGCCAAGGTCTCGCTCTGGCTCGACGCCTTCACGCTCGGCGCGCCGCTGTCGTTCCTGGATCA
>JAUWQU010000437.1 GCA_030610965.1 Phycisphaerae bacterium | reverse complement strand
CCCCCCCGCCCGGCCCCCCCAGACCCGGCGCCGGTCCCCCGGCGGCGGCGGTAGACTGCGGGCAGCCGGAAGACGAGAAGCTGACACGACCCGGCGTGATTTCCTCACGCGCCTCAGACTGGCCGCGGCCGCCGCTGGGGTAATACGCGTCCCAGATGATTCCCGTGTCCTGGGGCAGCATGGCGCAGGGAACTCACCCCCAGCACGCTGTTCGGCGGAGCCTGTCCCCTGCCCCGTCCGCATCATCGGCATTCACACTCGCGGCACAGGCCGCGGGGGTCTGCTATCTGCTTTCTCGACGTCCTGGCGTTTGCTCCGCCAGACGTGGGATCATCACCCAGCGGCTTCGTCCCTTCAGCGGCCGGGACCACGACCGCCTGCAACAGAACACAGGCGAATGCAGCGCCGGCAAGAACGCGACAACAAGCAGCATGGTACATGCCCATGACCTTAAGCTCAAAAACGGACCCGCTCAACCAAGATTCCCGGATAACCTCTCGCCGATCCCGGCGCGCCGGGACGGTCGGCCTTTCTGAAGATCCCAACCCGCGATTCCAACACTCGGCTTCGCCTTTTCTGCCCGGTGACGGGGCAATCGGGGGTTCCATTTGGCGCAGTCCGTGGGTCGGGCATACCTGCCCGACACCGTCGGCCCACGACGCGTCTTGGCGGCGCCGGGTCCCGATGTCGAAGCCGGCCGGGCAGACTGGCCTATTGGCACGGGCGGGCCGACCGGTATACTGCTGTCGGTCGGGTATGCCCGACCCGCGAACCTCAGGAGTGATGCCCCGGAAGGAGGACTGGACGATGGGAGCCAGGAGACGCGTCATGAGAATTGAGCCGGTTTGCCGGATCGGTGCTCTGCTCCTATGTATCGGCGCGGTGTTCCATGCCGTTGCGGGTATGCATGCGGCCGAGCAGCAGAAGCCTCTGGCGAAACCGACGCTGCAGGCTCAGTGCGGTGCTGCGTTTCAGGACAACGCGGTCTTGCAGCAGAAGATCCCGCTGCCGGTCTGGGGCAGGTCGCTACCCAAGGCTAGGGTCACCGTCACGTTGGCTGCCCAGACCAAGACCACCGTGGCCGACAAGGACGGCGCGTGGCGGGTGGTCCTTGATCCGATGAAGGCCGTCAAGCTGACCTCGGTCAACGAGGCGCCAAAAGGCGAGACCATGGTCATCGCCTGCGAGCTCAACGGCGAGAGGGCGGTCAAGCGGATCAAGAACATCCTCATCGGCGAGGTTTGGCTCTGTGCGGGCCAGTCCAACATGGCGGGGAAGCTTCGTACCAACAAGACGCGTCATTTCCCTGAAGACACCATCGAAAAGGCCGACTACCCGGCCCTGCGTCAGATGCTGGCCGGGCAGGAGCAGCCCTGGCTGGTTTGCACGCCCCGGACCGCTCCCGAGTTCAAGAAGGTCTGCTTCTTCTTCGCCCGGAGGCTGCAACGCGACATCCTGGTTCCGGTGGGGGTCATCTCCGCCGCCCGAGGCGGATCGAGGATCGAGACGTGGCTCAACCGGGCGCCATTCGATCGAGGCGCCAACTACCAGAGCATGATCGCGCCGATCGTCGGCTACGGCCTGCGCGGCGCGATATGGTACCAGGGCGAAAGCAATGCAAAGGATGGCCGTGAGTACCTGCCGAAGTTGCGCTCCCTCATTCTCGGCTGGCGCGATGCGTGGAAACAGCCGGATTCGGGGGCCGACGACGGGCCGCGCGGCAGGTTCTCCTTCTACTTCGTGCAGTTGCCAGGGATCGGCACATCGCCGGCGGACAACCCCGCGGGCGGAGACGGCAGGGCCGAAATCCGCAATGCGCAGTTCGAGGCGCTCGCGATCCCCAATACCGGCATGTCCGTCGCCATCGATGTCGGCGACGTCAGAGAGCATCCCCCCAACAAGTACGATACCGGCGTCCGGCTGGCGCGATGGGCCCTGCACAGGGACTACGGATTCAAGAAGCTTCTCCCCAGCGGTCCCTTGTACAAGGATCATGTGATAGAGGGCGGGGCCATTCGTGTCCGTTTCAACCATGCCGGCAGCGGCCTGATGCTTGCCAAAAAGGATGGTTTCCTTCCCCCCCGACCGACGCCGGATGCGAAGTTGGCCTGGTTGTCTATTCAGGACAAGTCCGGCGCCTGGCACTGGGCGGAGGGCAAGATCGACGGGGCGGAACTGATCGTGTCACGCAAAGAGGTCAAGCAGCCGATCGCCGTGAGGTATGGCTACACAAACCATCCGGTAGGCAGTCTGCTCTACAACAAGGAGGGCTTGCCTGCCGGCCCATTCAGCACGAACGGCTATGGGAAATAGGGGGGAGCTTTCCCCGGTCTGACTCCCGCGCAGAAGCGATCACTTCTTGAGGCGCTCAGCCAGCCGCTGGCGGGGTGAATTGGCCGAGGCGAAATCTGATTCTGTGAAGCCCCCTCGGCCCGGCGGACGGCTCTGCCGGAGGAGGGGGCATTTGATTTCATTGTGTTACCCGCTCGAAGACCATCACCCAATCCTGCGGCGATGGCACGTTCTTCTTGAAAGTGACAGCCGGTGACGCCTTGTCCTTCGCCTTGGCTTTGATCACGCCCTGGTCAAACGTCCGGCCCGTGGCTGGATCGAAGTAGTAGACGCGCCAGTTCACATCCGGATCGAGGCCCTTGACCTCAGGTCCGCTCCAGTTGTAGATGTTGCGGCGCGGCAGATAGACGAAACGGACTTCACCGGGAATGCCCGCGGCCAAACAGCCGGGCGCCCATTCCGGGTGTGGCTCAAAACGCGACCATGGATATTGCTCCAGGAGTTTCTTGCCAATTCCAAGCTGGGTCGCACCTGGGTACTTCATGCCTTCTTTCCACGTTGTCCAGTCATACGCCTGGCCGCCCCAGGCGCCTGAATGGCCCGGATCGCCTTCCACGCCGGCATGCCAGATCCCGGCTGCCCCATAGGTGTGGCCCGCTGCGCCGCTAAGCATGTTCATCCAGAAAATGCGGCGCTGGACATCGCCAAAGCCCTGCTGCATGTGCCCCTCGTAGCAAGTCTCTCCAACCAGCACGGGCATGGGTGGGTCTTTCGCATACGCTGTGGTGAGAATAGCAAGCGTCTTCGCCTCCACGGCGACTCTTTCGTCGTGATTGCCACCCACCATGTCGTAGTCAATCACATTGACATCACCGTCGGCCCCGCGACGTCCATGGCCCGTGTGGCAAGTCAACAGACGATGATAGGGATCAATGCTGCGAAGATACTTCGCCACTTCGGCCCATGGGCCCTCCCCCCATTTCGTTTTGTCAGGAATCTCGCCAGCCAGGATCCAGAACACCGGATATGCGCCGTAACGCGCCACCAGGTATCTCCAGTGCCGCTTCAGCCCTTCGACGCCAATCGCCTTCATGCTGTCGCAGTCACTCCGCCCCCACGCGCCGACAATGGCCGGTGAAATTCCTGCATCTATAAGGTGCTGAATACGCCTGTCCGCGTAGTCAAAATACTTCGGGTTGACGACGGTGAAATCGCGCGTTTCGTAAGGCATCCCGCCTTCATTCTCGAGACGCTTTTCCAGAAAGCTTTCGTCAGGATACGGTCCGCAAACGATCTGGACCACCGTGAAACCCTTGGCCTTGCGGTCGGCGGTCAGTTCCTGAAATCCTTCCCAGGTCATGCGTTTGCACAGGCATTTCCACCAAGTGTCTGCAAGCCAGAAGAACGGTGTGCCATCGGCATACGCAAAGTGCCGATAATCCTTGGCCACCCGGACAGGACCGTGATGGTATAGCAGATTCTTTCCGGTGTAGGGCTTGATCTCGATCCGCCCTTCGATTCCGTGCAACCCGGCGTCATTGGCATCGCTGCATTGAGTGCGATACCGGTGCGTACCCACGACCGGCGAGGCGTAGCGAACTTTCCACTGGTCTCCGCCCGCCCAAAACGCCGGCACGTTCTTCCGCGTGCCCTTGGGGTCCGTGAAGACGACGTCAAGTATGACGTTCTGGAACGGGTCGGCGTGAGCCTTCTTCGCCTGGAACGGTATTTCCACCATAACGTTGGCCTCCGTGTCCTGCGCCGCGCCCACCCGCGGGGCGGCGCAGGCTATCACTGTGATGCATAGAAGCGTGGTGTGTTTCATTTCGTATCGTCCTTGTCCGAGGGTAATCCCGAGGCGCCCGGGCCCCAGCGGTAATAAAATTGTCCACTAATCCCCTGCGCGAGGGGAATGTCCCGGTCATGATGGCGGCGCGTGACGGACCGCATATCGGACAGGCGGCGTAGCCATCGGTAAATCGCATGCCCTGGCTTGCGAGCCCGTCGATATTGGGGGTCTCGTGGATCGTGTGTCCGTAACAGCCCAGATCCCGCCAGCCCAGGTCATCGGCCAGGATGAACAGGATGTTCGGCATCTTCGCCTTCGGAGTTGGGGCTACTGCCAAAGCAATTCGTTCAAGGACCACTCCGAGTCCTGCGGTTAGCGCTTGGGCACCTGGTGAATCAGATGATGCACCGAGTTGTAGGAAAGGGCGAGAAAAAACGGATCCTTGCGGTGACGTTTGAGGAAGTCG
>JAUWQU010000535.1 GCA_030610965.1 Phycisphaerae bacterium | reverse complement strand
GAGGACATCCACGGACGGCCCAGGCAATAGGTAATCCACTACCACAGCAGAGGCTACATGCATCAGTCCACCCGGTATCAGGCTTCAGGCTTCAGGCTACAGGCTTCAGGAGAAGAGGCTACAGGCTACAGGCTACAGGCTACAGGAGAAGAGGCTTCAGGCTTCAGGAGAAGAGGCTTCAGGCTACAGGCTTCAGGAGAAGAAACCGTGGCCGGCAGTCGCGAAGCTCCCGCCGTTTTTGCTGCGCCTGAAGCCTGAAGTCTGAAGCCTTCCTCCTGAAGCCTTCCCCCTGAAGCCTCTGTCTCGTGCATCGGCCGGGTAAAGCGCAGGCTGCCAGAAAGGAAGGTCGGTGACGCCTGGCGTAGTGAGCCAGAGAGACTCTTGCTGAACCCCGAGATCGTGATAGACTCATCGCAAAGGCCCACTGCCGTCGTGGGCCGGAGTCCGTTTGGGGCACCGAAGGAGCCGCGAAGCGAAGTCCCGGTTCAGGAAGGACACCATCATGAGAATCAGCATTCATCAGTTCCCCGGAATCACCTGCCTCGCACTCGCCGTGTTTCTCGTCTTGCCCGGCCCGCTCGCCGGCGCTCCAAGAAGAATGGCGATGCCCGACTTCACCAAAGGCGATGCGATCCCCGCGGGGGCGGATCACGATTGGAACTTGGGGGCCACCGGGGCCCGCGGGTGGATGTACAGCGCCAAGCTGGTGACCGCTGGCGCACGGCAGATCCGCATCACGAAGGTGGAGAAGAGTTCCCCCGCCGACGGGGTTCTCGCGGTCGGCGACGCGATCCTGGGAGTCGGCGGCAAGCCGTTCTCCCACGACCCGCGCACGGAGATGGGCAAGGCGCTCACCACGGCCGAATCGGAGGCGGGGGGCGGGAGTTTGTCGCTGATCCGCTGGCGGGGCGGCAAGACGGAGACGGTCGTCGTGAAGTTGCCCATCCTCGGCACGTACAGCGCGACCGCCCCTTACGATTGCCCGAAGTCGAAGCGTATTCTCGAGCAAGGCTGCAAGGCGCTGGCGGCACGCGTCGGGGCCCCATCGTATCGGCAGAACCCGATCACCCGCTCGCTCAACGCCCTCGCGCTGCTCGCCAGCGGCAATCCCAAATACCTTCCGCTGGTGAAGAAGGAGGCCAAATGGGCGGCCGGCTTCTCGGCCAATAGCTTCCAAACCTGGTATTACGGCTACGTCATCATGTTGCTCTCGGAGTATGTGATGGATACCGGCGACAAGTCGGTCATGCCGGGGCTGCGGCGCCTCGCGCTCGAAGCCGCCAACGGCCAGAGCATGGTCGGTTCCTGGGGCCACCGCTTCGCGGGCCCCGACGGGCGGTGCCAGGGGTACGGGATGATGAACGCCCCGGGCCTGCCGCTGACCACCTCGCTGGTGATGGCCCGCAAGGCCGGAGTGAAGGCCCCGGCCCTGGACCTGGCCATCGAGCGCAGCGAGCGGCTCCTTCACTTCTACATCGGCAAGGGCGCGATCCCCTATGGCGATCATGTTCCCTGGATCCAGACCCACGAGGACAACGGCAAGTGCGGGATGGCGTCGGTCATGTTCAACCTGCTCGACAATGCCGAGGGGGCGGAGTTCTTCTCGCGGATGAGTGTCGCCTCCCATGGCGCGGAGCGCGACTGCGGGCACACCGGCAACTTCTTCAACATCCTGTGGTCGCTGCCCGGCGTGGCGCAGTCCGGCCCCCACGCCACCGGCGCCTGGATGCAGGAGTTCGGCGCTTGGTATTTCGACCTCGCACGCCGCTGGGACGGGGCCTTCGGTCACCAGGGGCCTCCGGCAATGAGGAATGACAAGTACGGGAACTGGGACTGCACCGGGGCTTACCTTCTGTCCTATGCGATGCCGCTCAAGAAGCTCCACCTGACGGGCAAACGGAAGAGTTCCGTCCCGCAACTCGATGCCGCCGCCGCCCAGGCTCTGATCCTCGACGGCCGCGGCTGGAGCAACAAGGATCGCACCAGCTTCTATGACAAGCTGAGCTCGGAGCAACTCCTTGCCCGTCTGAGCAGTTGGTCGCCGGTCGTCCGGGAGCGTGCCGCGATGGCACTGGCCCGCCGCGAGGGGGCCCCGGCTCGGGTACTGGTCAGAATGCTCGGCGCCCCCCGCCTCGAAACCCGCTACGGTGCCTGCCAGGCCCTGGCAATGCTCAAAGGCAAGGCCGCCGCCGCCGTGCCGGCCTTGAGGAAGTTCCTGCGACACGAGGACATTTGGCTGCGCATCAAGGCCGCCGACGCGCTGGCCAACATCGGCGCACCCGCGATATTCGCCGTGCCCGAGCTTCTCAGGATGCTCGCGAAAGACCCTTCCAAGTCCGACCCGCGCGGCATGGAACAACGCTACCTGAGCTTCGCGGTCTTCGGCAACATGCTGAAGAACTCGCTCGAGGGAGTTGACCGCGACCTGCTCCGCGAGGCGGTGGTCGCCGGCCTTCAGAATCAGGACGGCCGATCGCGCGGGACCGTCGGAAGGGTTTACCAGCAGCTCGCCTACGAGGAGATCAAGCCGCTGTTGCCCGCGATCCACGAGGCGATCGTGGTCTCCGCCCCGAGCGGTATCATGTTCGCCAGCGGGGTCCGCCTGCAAGGCATCGCGATCCTCGCCAAGCACCGGATCCGGGAAGGCATGCCGCTTTGCATCCAAATCATGGAGATCAACAAGTGGGGCAAGAAAAGCCGGATCACACAGTGTCTGAAAACCCTCGGAACCTACGGCGCGGCGGCCAAGCCGGTCTTGCCTCAACTCCGACAACTTGAGAAGGATCTCCTCGCCCACAAAGAGGCCCGGATGCTCAAGCCCGTGATCGAGCAAACCCAGACGCTCATCAGGGAGATCGAGAACGCCACCGGATCAGTCGAGCTGCGCAGCATTGCACCCCATCCGACCTCGGCCAGCCGGTGAGACAGGCTCGGGTGGACGGAGAAGGTCTCGGTCGCCCGCGGAATCGGCGGGAACCGGCGAAGGTCGATCTCGCGTTTGACACGCACGGTCATGCCGTAGCTCTGGCCGGGGTCACCAGCGATGGGCGCGGGCGGCGCTGCACACGACGCGCCGGGCGGCCCAGCCGCGGGCGCAGGTGATAGCGTAGTGAGCCAGGGAGATGACGTAGATGACTGCCGAGCGGACGGAATCAGGCCATCCATAAGGCAGCGGAATGTCAGGCAGAGCTTGGTCGCACACTGGTAGGCCTCCAGGATCCTGCTATCATTGCAGAGCCAAGAGTTTACCCAGCGTCACGGTGCGGTCAAGAATCCAGGCCTGTTCGGGTGTTGTGCGGGCATCAAACTCGCTGGTCCGGTACAGCACATCATCACGGCAAGGCAAGAGCTGTTTCGTGGGGGCGCGGAAATGGAACCTGTAGGTCTGCGGGGTAACGGAGGCGATCTGCGCCCGACGAGCGAAACGTGTCTTCCCGAGCCCACGGACGCGGGCGTCGACGCTGCCCGGAGGGTCCGAAAGGGGGTTGGGCCACCGGGAATCTGCTTGACGGGCCGCGACGGAAAGGCAGACTCATGGGCACTGCTGACGATGGCCGTCAGCGGACAGTCAGATGGGAAATGTCGGGTAAGGACAATGAAATGAACCTGACGCGATGGTGGGTGCTCGATGCCGCGATTTCCTGCTGCCTGCTTCTGGGCGGCGCGGCCACGTCGGCCGGCGGCACGGTATACCACCTCGACTCCGACGGCGGCGGCGACGATCATAAGGGGACCTCGGCACAATCCGCGTGGAAGTCGCTCGCGAAGCTTGACGGCGTCGAGTTGATCCCCGGCGATAAGGTTCTGCTGAAGGCCGGCTGCCGGTTCGTCGGGCGGTTACACCCGAAAG
>JAUWQU010000461.1 GCA_030610965.1 Phycisphaerae bacterium | reverse complement strand
CCGGCGATATTCACCTGTTCAAGATCAACTAACCCCCCAACGACAAAACCGCCCTCGCCGCCGACACCGGCGAGGTCGTCCGCAAACTGCTTGCCAAACTGAAAACTTACCGCTCCTGGCACGGCCCGACCTGCCTGTTGGACGAATCGTCGAAAAGGCCCAAGGACTTCAAGGCCCCCAAGGACTGGATCCTGCCAGGAACAAGACCCGAGGACCTCAAGGGAACGGAGAACAACTGAATACCTCAAGCCATGGAGAGGTCCTGCGCCCGTGCGCCGACGGCGACATCGACTCGATTCTCTCGATCATCAACGAGGCGGCTGCGGCGTATCGCGGCGCCATCGCCGACGACTGCTGGCACGAGCCTTACATGCCCGCAGAGTATCTGCGGAAGGAGATCGAAGCGGGGGTGCGGTTCTGGGGCTTCGAGCAGGACGGCGAACTCGTCGGCATCATGGGCGTTCAGGACGTGGGGGACGTTACGCTGATCCGGCACGCCTATGTTCGCCCATCGCATCAGGGCCGCGGGGTTGGAGGCAAGCTTCTCGTTGCACTCCGGGCCAAAACCGACCGGCCGGTGTTGATGGGCACCTGGGCTGCCGCGACTTGGGCGATCCGCTTCTACGAGAAGCACGGGTTTCGATTGGTCACGCCCCAGGAGAAGGACCGCTTGCTCAGGAAGTACTGGTCCATCCCCAGCAGGCAAATCGAGACGTCGGTGGTCCTGGCGGACGAAGGGTGGTTCGCACTGGGCGGACATTCCTGATGCGTCAGGACGGGCGCCGGGAAGGAGCTTGTCGCTCGCCCGAGCCAGCGATACGATCGACCAAGAGACCCACGGTGATCGTGGGCACGAACCTGTCCGAACAATCTCGAATGAGTGGAAGAGGAGAACGGAGATGGACCAGCACAAGGTCGGATTGACCCTTCTTGCCGCGGTGGTCGCGTTGGTCGGCGTGGCGGCGGATGTCAACTCCGCCTCGCCAGCTAAGGCCCCCAACCCCGCACGGCCGGAGATGTTGTGGGATCGCTCCTCGGTGCGCACGCTTCCCAACGGGCTGCCTATCCTGCACAGCCGGCCGGGGGCGCCGGTATCGCTGTTCATCGACTTCCAGTATGAATCGGTCAATGGCCAGTCGAAGCCGTTCAGCCTGGACAAGGATTTCAAGACCTTCAGCCCGGCCGAACAGGCGCAAATCCGAATAGCCTGGGCCAAGGTGGCCAGCGCCTTTGCGCCGTTTGACGTGGATGTGACGACCATCGAACCGGCCCCGGATCACCCCTATATCTGGCAAGCCGTTCTGCCGAGCGGTGGCGGGTCATCCAGCACCACGTTGTACGTGCCCCTGTCAGGCCAAAAAACCGCCACCAACGGCTCTCAACGGGCCGACGGCCACCGATGGTGCGGCAAATGCGGCAAAGGCAGCATGTTATCCGGCGTGATCGTCCATGAATCCGGTCATGCCAACGGCATCGTCGGGCACGAGGCTTACGACGAGGATGGCAACTATATCGGCATCCAGCGCGCCGGCATCGAACGTGGGCCGTTCACCCGGTCCGTCGGGCCGATCGGCGCTTGGCACGTGTGGCTGTCGGAACATGGCAATCCCAAGAAGAACCCCGCCGGCCTGTTCTGGGTGGTAAACGACATCGAGATCATCACCCGCCAAGTCGTCAAAGGCGCCAAGGCTTACACCAACCCGGACTACGCCGGCGACGGCTTCCGGCCGGACGAGCACGGAAACGACATCGCCCACGCGACGAAGATGACCCCAGGGCTCGGCTCCGGCGAGTGGCGGGCCGCGGGTATCATCGAACGCTACACCGACAAGGACGTCTTCGCCTTCGACTGGGAGGGCGGCGAGGCGTGGATCGGCGTGCTGACGGCCGTGCCCGTGCCGCTGCTCGATGCCAGGGCAACACTCTACGACGCCAGGGGCCAACTGGTCGCCGTGGCAGACCCGGCCGAGTCCATGCAGGCCGCGGCGCTGATCGAGAACTTGCCGGCGGGCACGTACTACCTGGAGGTCGCCAGCGATGGCGACTATGGCGAACTGGGCCGATACGAAGCCACCGTTACGAAGTTGACGCCGGCGTCGCTGGCCCCGATCGCGCTGCTGGACTTTGACGACAATTCCCTTGCCGACGCCGAGGTCGACCGCGGCCACAACGCCAAGTGGGACGGGTCGCCAAAGTGGACGAAGGACCCCGACGGCCACGCGGCTGCCCGGTTCGACCGGACCAACCGGATCATCATCACCCCAGCCGACGGCCGGCGATTCGCCTCGCCGGGCACGTCACCGTTGGGGCGGACATTCGCGCTGCGTTTCAAGGCCGACGACGTGTCAGCCGCCGGGGAGCAGGTCCTGCTGCAAAGCCCCGGCCGGGGCGGATACAAGCTCTATCTCGAGGGCGGCAGCCTCAAGGCCCATGCCATCAACGACGGCGGACTGAGCGACTGGGTCGGCGGCGTCACATTGTCAGCCAATGTCGCCCTTAAGTCCGACCAGTGGTACCACGCCGCCCTGACCCACCGGACGACGTTCTCGAGGATCGACGACACCATCGCACTGTATCTCGACGGCAGAGAAGTCGCCCGCGGCGGGGCCGGGCCGGTGCCGGCGACATCGCAGTTCGTGCTCGGCGGGCCGACGTTCGCCGGGGCGATCGATCTGGCGGTCATCCTGGCCGAGGTCCCCCAGCCGTATATAATCGCCAAGGCGGCCCGCCAGGAGGCCCTGGCGCAGGCCCCGCCGGCGCCGGTGGGCGGAGTGACGCTCACAGCCGTCGCCACACACGACACGGTGACGCTGCGATGGAAGCCGTCGGCGGGCAATAGCGGCTGGGAAGTCCTTCGTTCGACCGACAACCTGCACTTCGCCCTGCAGGCCACAATTGGGCCCAAGACGGCCACCTTCGTCGACACAGGCCTGGAGCCCTCTCGACGGTACTTCTATGCCGTAAAGTCCGCCGACGCGAAGAAGGCCGGCCTCGCCGAGGTGACCACGCGAGGGGCGCCCGTACACAAGCCCCGCTTCATTCGTGTGGCCAAGGACGCCGGGCCGACCGATTGGGGCTACCACCGTTACGCCCATAAGTGCGAGGGCAAGTACGGCATAACACTGCTGTGGTTCGGGCCCTACGGGCACCGCGACAGGTCGGTGCGGATCGAACGCTCGACGGACGGCAAGGCCTTCAAGCCGATCATCACGCTGCCTTCGCTCGAACGCGTCTACTACGACACGAACCTCGCTCCCGCCACGAAGTACACGTACCGCCTCGTGACGCTCGACGATGCCGGCGAGGCCGCTTCGGTGACCCTAACGGCGACCTCGGCCGCGCCGGCGGCGACGAAGCCCTGAACGGCGGGCAGTGTAAGCTTGAACTGCTCCAGCCCCAACATGAGCCGGGGCCCCTGGGCAGAGATGCCCCGCAGGCCCCGGGCTCATCGTTGGGCTCGGCGTCATCATTATCGCTCGTAGTGATCGCGATTGATGCCGTCAAACCGCCCGTTCTTCATGCAGCACTTCTTGAAACGACTTATCGCTACCGCACGGGCAAGGATCATTTCGGCCAAGCTTCTCCATGAGTTCCTTGTCGCCGTGAACGATGCGGAAACCGTGCTTTACGGATGTCTCTGACGGGAAACCCTCTCCGACGTTTGCTCATCCGCTCGAAAGCAGTTCTCTTCTTCGAATTCCTTCATTTGGTGCATGGTAAACCTCCTGCCGGCAAGGCCGGCGCGCAGGCATAGTGCCGAAAGGGGAAAATGGAACATGGCGCCCGAATGGACGACCGGCAGGCTGGATCAGAACGGCTTCAGCGGCTGGGGCGGACCCTCTAAGGGCGCGACGATTCGAGTTGTTCTCTTGTAGCAGCCATAAGCATCACGCATCCTTTCAGCTTCTCGATTACGGTTCGTGGGTGCGGGAACTCGAGGACGAGGACATCGCCTCCATCTTCGACACCTATTTGCGGAAGCACTCGTCTGACCACGCCGGGACGTCTCTCGATGAGGCGTTCTGCGAGCAGTTTGGCGTCAAGGAAATGCCTGAATCCCTGAACGAGAACCACGAACTCGTGGTCGTGACCAGCAAACTTGACGACAGCACAGAGCGCATCATCAACTACCTGGCCGACGAGTATGGGGCAGCCATCAACGCTGTCTACTTCCGGTTCTTCAAGGACGGTGACAGGGAGTACTTAACCCGCGTCTGGCTCATCGACCCCGGCGAAGCCGAGGTAAGGGTTGACAACAAGCGTGACGAGCAACGCTGGAACGGCGAGTTCTACGTTTCGTTCGGAGAGGGCGAGTTGCGTCGCTGGTCCGATGCTCGCCAGCACGGCTACATCGCTGCAGGCGGCGGCTCCTGGTACAGCAAG
>JAUWQU010000057.1 GCA_030610965.1 Phycisphaerae bacterium | reverse complement strand
TGGCAGTGGCGGTCCTGCATGTGCTCGTAGCATCCCTCGGCGTCGTTCCACGCCTCGATGCTCTGGTCGGCCATCCACAGCCCGGTCTCGGAGACCCACGCCGGCGAGAACCGGCTGCCCCGCCAGAACACCACCCGAACCGGCGAGCGGTCGAAGCGGACCAGCACGTCCGGGTGCGACCCGACCGGCCAGAGGGCGTCCC
This sequence comes from Phycisphaerae bacterium, assembly GCA_030610965.1. Classification (GTDB taxonomy): domain Bacteria; phylum Planctomycetota; class Phycisphaerae; order SM23-33; family SM23-33; genus JAUWQU01. The sequence continues at coordinate 10,100 of JAUWQU010000057.1, read as the reverse complement.
ACTCGTCGTAGTACTTCAGGTTGCAGTAGTACGCGCCGAACCGCCCGGGGCCCTCGGGGCCCGATGGCATCCGCCGGGGCATCAGTTCCTGCTGAGGACCGGGCGTGACGGCGGCGAAGACGGCCGCCACTTCGTCGGCTGACATCGCCCGACTGTAAATCTTCAGCTCGTCGAGCATCCCATCCAGGCAAAACCACGACGGGCGCGTGCCGCCTTCGCCACGATGGTGCGACGGCCGGACCGCATGGGCGTTGGCGCCGATGCACAGGTCGGCGTCGGGCGCGAAACCGGGTGCGCCCGCCGCGTCGGCCTCGCCCGCGAGCTTGCCGTCTACGTAGACAGCCAGCACCCCGTCTGCCCCGCACGTGCATGCCACGTGGGTCCACTTGCGCAGCTCGATGGCGAAGTCGCCCGAGCAGCACGAGACCCACTGCCCGCCGGCCGAGACGCCCAAACGGACCTCGCCGCGCGGGCCGATGGCGAAGTTGTAGCCCGTCCGACCGTCGTCGCCCTGGGCCGCGACGGCGCAGAAGTTCCACGGGTACGCCCCCAGCGCGCCCCACGCCTCGATAGTACACTCGCCGGTAAGCTTCGGCGCATCGCCGGCCGCGCGGACCACCGCCGTGGTGAACCCGTCGAGCTTCAGCGCCGCGCCCGCTACGCCGGCAACCCGCTTGAAATTGCCCTCGATGCGATCGGCCGCGCCGGTAACGCTATCGACCACCGTCGCCTCGCCGTCACCGTCGAATGCCCACCAGCCAACCAACTCCCCGCTCGTCTGCTTGTTCATGTCCTGCTTTCCATGTTCTCCGGGTGCCACAGCCCCGGCCTCAGTTTGTCGGTTCAAGGCCACATGATACTCCCCGGACCATGCCCCTGTCACGCCGTGAGGAGCCTTCATCCACGTTCCACAACCCAAGAGCTTCGTGAGGGCAGGCTCCCCACCATGCTCCCAAGCCCCGCGTGCAGCGCCGATCTTCTGGTTCAGCCGCATCGGGCCGACCACGACGGTCTTTCTCGCCGCGTCGTAGCCGAAGAAGATGAACTTCCGCAGCAGGCCCGTGTGCGAACTGGGCGGCTTACCCGGTGCGGAGACTGCCTTCCGCTTGCGGATGCTGCTGCGAGCTGCCGTGCGGCCGAACGCCCCGGCCTTGGACAGGTTCCTTCGCGCGGCCGCGCCGGCCGCCCGCTTGACACGCTCGTTGTCGAAGAAGATGTCCAGGCTGACGGTCTTCATGCGGAGCATGGGGGCGGATTCCAGTGTGGCTCACGGTTGATCGGCAGCAATCTGCTGTCGTCGGTGCCGACGAAGGTGCCGCTGGATCGGATTGCGGTTTCACGTGCCATGTCGGAGCGAATTTAGGGTGGAGAAGAGACGTTGCTGCGAGTACACTGCTGTAAGTTACTGCCAAGTTTCGGGAGAGCCTTCATGAAGACCGCAAGCACATTTCTCTCGATTGTCATTCTCTCGTGGGCGATGTTCTTTGTTGGCGGGTGCTCCAAGGCGCCAGCTAAGAAGAACGTGGTCGCGGTCAACTTCGTGACCTCTGGTCGCTCGCATGTTGTCACCTTGACTTGGCCAGTAAGCGAACAGGACAAGCAGACACTCCAGGCTACAGTCAGCAAACTGCAAGACGGCGACACAGTGTCAATCACTGCTTCATCTCCCGGCCTTACGCAACAAGGCGGGGAATACCAGGTCAAGAATTACGGCCAGAAGTTTGAAGTCCTGCGAGTCTGGACGGGCAGAAAGGTCTCACCGGAGATTTCTGGCACAAGCGACCAAAAGGATGCCATTCTGAAAGTCTTTGTGGGGCACATTCTGAAAGAAGCAGATACTATGCAATCTCTCGCTAGCCCGGTCACAGGCCGTTCTTGACCCCGTGTTGTTCTTATCCGAGAAGCCTTTACTGGCGCACCTGCTTCTTCACCTCATTGGCGATGCCAGCCCGAATAAACACTGCCTGCGCCGCAGCCCACACCCCCGCCAGCAGGGCCAGCGTGTCGATCTGGCCGTCGGGCCCAGGCGACGACGGCGCCCAGCAGGCCGATGGCCGCGGTGATGTAGGCCTTCTTGCCCTTGAGGGATTCTCTCAGCTTGCCCATGAAGGCCTCCTTGCTGTCAATCCGCATTCCGCGATCCCAAATCCGCAATCGACTCGGGCTGCCGGGCCTGCGGCCTCGGCAAAAGTAGACACTTCCCGGCAGGGCCGGTGTTCAATCCACGATGAAAGGTGGTGGCGGGCATATCGGCGCCGCTGGAGGCGCCATGAGCTTTCGCCGTCCACGAAGCATTCAGGATCTCTTACTTTCGCCGCGAAATGCAGTCACCCTTGGAAAGGGCCCGGAATGAAAAAACGAATGTCGTGTGCCATCGCGACTGTCCTGGTCGCTCTGTTGGCCGTTCTGTCCGCGTCGTGGTCGATTGGCACGGCCGCTCAGAAGGCGGCGAATCCGCTGGAAGGCAAGAGCCTTACGGAACTGACGCCCATCTTGACCGACAGTGGCGACGAAGTCGCCCGCAACAACGCCGTCAAGGCCATCGCGGCGGACGTCTCGGTCAAGAACCGTCGCGGAAATCGCCCGCCGAAGGTCAAGCCCGTGTACACCGCGACGGATGGAAGAATCGTCTCGCCGCTCGTCGCCGGCCTGGCCGACAAGGCCGGCAGCGTTCGCTACGCCTGCCGCGAAGCCCTCGGCCGCTGCGGCGCGGCGGCGATCGGGCCGTTGGTCAAGGCCCTGGCCAGCAAGAACGCCGAAGTGCGATCCTACGCCGCCGACGCGCTGGGCGACGTGGGAGTCTACGACGATGCCGACGCCCAGCCGCTCGACCAGGCAGTACCCGCACTGACAAAGCTTCTCGCCGACAAGAACTACGCCGTCCGCGTCAGCGCCGCCATGGCGAAGAGCCGCATCGGCGTACGAGCCGCCCCGGCCCTACCGAAGCTGATAGGGCTGCTCGACGACGACGAATGGGCCGTCGCTGACGCCGCCGTCCGGGCCGTGGCCGCGGCGGCCCCCGGCGGCCAGCAGTCCGTCGCCGCGCTGGCCAAGGTGCTGGGCAACAAGAGACACGATCTTCGCGAGTTCGTCTGCATGGAACTCGCCGCGATGGGCCCCAAGGCCGAGGCCGCCATCCCCGCCCTGATCAAGCTGCTCGACACCGACCGCAACAGTTGGCAGGCAGGCAAGGCGGCAGCCGGCGCCCTGGCGGCGATTGTGTCGATCGATCCGAAGAATCCCGACGCCCCGAGCGTCCCGGCTGAGACTCGCACGATCGTCATCTCCGCCATCGCCAAAAGCGCCGCCGACCCCAGGAAGGCCCCCTTCGTGCAGGACGGCAGGCTGTACGCCCTGCTGCCCAAGCTGAACCGCACCTACGGCCCGGGCTACACCGGCCCGCTCGGCGCCGAGGCCGCCGCGGCCCTGCCCGTCGCGCTGAATCGCCTGCAATCCTGGACGATCCCCTATCACCACTGGGTCCCCCGGCGCGAGCTGATCGCGTTCATCGCCGAGGTCGCCCCGCGGACCAACGCCAAGAAGGACGCCATCGACATCGTCCAAGCCCTGCTGGCCAACAAGGAACTCGCCCCGATAGCGGAGGACAGGAACCGAACCGCCCTCCGCAAGGACCTCGAAGCCCTGCTCGCCAAGCTGCAAGCCAACTAAGGAAAGCCATCCATGAATACCACCAAACGCATCCTGACCGCCACGATCGCGGCGATGCTGGCGACGACGGCGCTGGCGGCGACGCCCAAACCCGTCAAGGTCTACATTATCGCCGGGCAGTCCAACGCCGAAGAACGCCAGGGCGTCGGCTTCCTGGCCAAAAACTTCCCCGAGTACGCCAAGCCCCGCGAGGACATCTACCTGATGAGGCCGGGGATGACATCCCCGAAGCAGTTCATGGGCCCGAAGTACAACTCCTACGGCATCGAGCACGCCGCGGGCTACATGCTCGCCGATGCCGTCGACAACGACATCGTCTTCATCCGATCCGCCGTCGGCGGCACGATGCTCTACGACCGCTGGCGATCCCCGAGCGCAGTCAAGCGCCTCGGCGGCCCGGTCGGCGACCTCTACGACAGCATGATCAAACGCGTCCACAACCAGGTCGCCAACCTCGAGCAGTTCTACCCCCGCTATCGAGGCCAGGGCTACGAGCTGGCCGGGTTTATCTGGTTCCAGGGCGAGAACGACTGCTGCGCCAAGACGCAGGGCTTCTACCGCGACAGCCTGATGGACCTGATTAAGGACGTCCGTCGCGAGTTGGGCGTTGAGAATCTGCCGTTCGCGGTAGTCAAGATCAACGACGGCTGTTGGGGCCCGCCGGCCGTCGATGTCTGGGCGGCTGAGGAATACGCCGCCCACGCCGACAAGAACGTCGTGACCGTCAACACCCGCGACCTGCGCGGCCTCTGCCACTACGATGGCGAGTCGTACATCACCATCGGCCAGCGGCTCGGCAAGGCCCTGCTGCCGTTTGCCAAGACGCCCGTACACGTCGGCGACGAGAAAATTCTCGCCGCCGCGAAGGCCTATTTCGCCCGCGTCACCACGCCCGGCATAACGCAGGACATGACCAGCCTGAAAGAAGGCCTGATCGGTTATTGGAAGTTCGACGAAGGCCAGGGCAACGTCATCGCCTCGGCCATCGAAAGCGGCGCCCAGGGCCGAACGTACTCCCGCCCGGCCGGGGCGGGCGTGTGGGTCAAGGGCAAGTTCGGCAAGGCCGTCAAGCAGACCGGCAAGCAGTCGATCACGTTCTCGGACCACAAGGACCCCGTCAACGCCGCCGGCGAGATCGAACAGATGAGCATCGCCTTCTGGGCCAGGACCACCGGCGGGCGAGGCGAATACCGCATCGGACGAGGCTCGGGTGCGCCCATGGGCAAGCTCGACCCGGGCAACTGGTTCATCAGCCCAAACGCCAACAGGCAGGGCTGGGACGTTCGCGGGTTTGACGGCGGCATTGCCTCGATAACCGCTTCCGTCCGTGGCGGCGACGGCAAGCCCGCGACCTACGGCGCGCTGGCCAGGGAAGGCTTCGGCGGCGACGGCATCGAGTGGCGCCACCAGGCGTACGTCTATGACGCCACAAAGAAGGAGGTCCGCTTCTACACAAATGGCAGGCTGATCCAGACCGCCAAGACCACCATGCCCGAGCCCACCAAGAATAACCCCACGCCGACCGGCGTTGACATTGCGGCGATCATCCCGGCCCAGGGCACGAGGACCCCACTGATGATCGGCGGCATCGAACTGGGCGACATGGACTTTGACTTCAGCGTCTACGACGAGCTGGCGATCTGGTCGCGCCCGTTGAGCGACGCCGACGTCGAGAAGCTCTACAACGGCGGGGCCGGGGCCGAGATCATCGTCGGAGACACCTTCGGCGCTAAATCGCTCGCGGAACTGCGGAAGATCATCGAGAACGAAGTCGACTCCAATGTCCGCTACCGGGCCGTCCGCGCCGCCGGCACCAAGGGCGAGGCGAGCGTTGATCTGCTGGTTGACGCGCTCAAGGACAAATCCGCCGGCGTGCGATACGGCGCGGCGCAGCTACTGGGCGAAATGGGACGATCCATGCAGCCGCGAGCCCTGGCGATGCTCAAGAGCGCCGACAAGGACATGCAGGTGCTTGGCACGGTGATGCTCAAGCACATGGGCCGCCAGGCCAACCCGGCCGAGACGGTCCCGGCCCTGATTGCTGCGATGAAGGACAAGTTCTTCGACGTGCGGATGGGCGCCGTCGATGCCCTGGGCGTAATGGGCAACTGGGCCGAGCAGGCTGTCCCCGCCCTGCTCACGGCCACCACCGACCGCGAATGGTGGGTCCGCGACAGCGCCCACTTCGCCCTGACGGCGATCCAGACCCCCAAGGCCCGGGCCGGCATGATCGAAGCGCTGGACCGGGACCGCCACTCGGTGACCTGGTTCCAAGCGGCGGGCAAACTGCTCGCGCCGATCAAGGCCGACCCGGCATTGCAGAAGAGGCTCGCCCTTTCGTACGCGAGTTGGCTGTGCAAGGGCAAAGGCTGGACCGCGCCGTTCGCCGCACGCGGCAAGTTCGGCACCGGCCTCAATGGCCTCAAGGAACTCGTCAAGAACAAGCAGCCCCTGCCCGCCGAGGTCGGCAAGACCATCAAACGCATACTCGACGGCAAGGAAGAACCGCTGTGGAGCCTCGACGACCGGGGCAATCGCAAGGCCCTCGAAGACATCCTGGCGACGATGAAGAAATCGGAAGGTGCAGAATAATGAAGACAACCGCAATCGCGATCCTGACGATGCTTTCGTTGCTGGCCCCGGCGGCCCTTGCCGATGAGTCCGGCTATCACCCGGACGTGGGCGATTTAGCCGCCATCATCAAGGGCAGGGAAAACAAGTTCCCGTTCAACTTCGGGCCCACGGGCACGACCGGGTGGTTCTACGAACGGGAGTTCGTCATCAACGGCCTGGACAAGGGCTCGCCCGCCGACGGCGTTCTGAAAGTCGGCGACCGCATCCGCGCGGTCAACGGCAGGCGGCTGCCGACCCCTTCGTTCACCGACGACGAAAAGGAGCCCCGCCGCATCATGGGCATGGGAATCACCGAGAGCGAAACCGAGGCCAGGGGCGGCAAGCTCGTCGTAACCGTCTGGCGCGACGGCAAGGAGCAGGACCTGACCGTCACGCTGCCGGTGACGGGCAGCTACGCCGAGAATTGGCCTTACGACTGCGAGAAGTCGGCGAAGATCCTTCAGCGCGCCTGTCAATGGCTGGCGGACAATCAACTGCCCAACGGCGCGTTCGTGGCCAACCGGGACGACGGTTTCGCACTGGGCCCGGCCTTGGACGGCCTGCTGCTGCTGAGCAGCGGCGACCCGAAGTACCTGGAAAACGCCCGCCGGCTGGCGCACAACTTCGCCGAGAACCCGGGCCCGAACCCCTTCAAGGGCGATAAGACCGGCACGGAACTGTGGGGTTGGTCCTACCAGGCGATATTCATCGCCGAATACTACCTGCGGACCGGCGACACCTATGTGCTTCCATACCTGAAGCACCTCCAGAGGATCATCATGGCGGCCCGAGGCCCTCGCGGCGGCTGGTCGCACGGGTTCAAGATGGCGGCCTATGCGGTGGGCGGCTACATCAACCCCAACGGCGTGTCTTCCCTGACGGCGCTGGCGTTGATGGAGGATGCCGGCTTCAAGATGGATGCCAAGCTGTATGAAGGCAGCAAGCTCTACTTCAGGCGATGGTCCCACGGCGGCAGGGGAATCCACTACGGCGACCACAAGTCGACGCTCGCCACGAGCCCGCAAGGGAGCTTCGGCGCGGGCAAGAACGCACTGGCGGTCGTGACCTTCGAGGTGATGGGCGAGCCCGACGCGTCGGCTCGTTTCGCCCAAACCATCATCGACACCTATCAGCGCCGTGACGGCTGCCACGCGGGGCCGTTCTTCTCCCTCTTCTGGGGACCGATCGGCGCCAGCCGCTGCGAGCCCGCGGAGTTCCGGCTGTTCCTGGACTATTGGACGTGGTTCCACGATCTCAGCCGACGCTGGGACGGCAGCTTCCTGCTGCCATCGGCAAACGGAGGCGGCGGATACACCGCGCGAGGCCCGGTGTTCACCATGGGCGGCCAGGCCCTTCTCTACGCCCTGCCCCTGAAGAAGACGCGGGTCTGCGGCGCCACGGAGAGCCCTTTCGCCGCGGCCTCCATGCCCAAACAGCTCAAGCCGGTCAAGGTGCTGGTGGACCAGAAACGATATGCCGACGCGGCCGCGAGCCTGGATCAGTTGCTAAAGAGCGGCGCACTGACCGATAGCGCCAAGCGCCGCGCGCAACTTATGCGGGAGTCGGTCGAGACGACGCTGGCGAGCGCAGCCTACACGCTGACGGAAATCGAGCGGAATCTCAACAGCGGCGAAGTTGTCCTGGCCCGGACGCGGATCAGGAACCTCGAAAACCTCCTGGGCAAGGCCGACGAAAAGCTCCTCGCGCTCAAGCGCGAAGCCGGCAGCGACAAGAACGAGGCGATCGCCGAGGCATATCAGACATACCAACAGCATCTGCTGCCGAGCTATGTCAAGCCGGAATCGTACAAGGTCATGCAACGGCTGGCCCAGGACTCGAAAGCCGGATTCGTGCAACTCAAAGCGAAGAAGGCCCTCGAAGCAATCAAGGATTGGCCGACCTACAAAGACAGCTTCTGCGCCGAAAGCATCCACTTGACGTACAGGTCCGCGTGGGAAAGCAATAAGACGGATCCGATCCCCCTGGCTGTGATGCGACTGCTATCTTTTGGTGACGGTCTGCTCTGGACGACCAACGTGACCCGGGGCTGGCTCGAAACGGAAGGCCTCCTCGGCGAGTTTCCCTTCTCGACCGCGCTGGCCCCGACGAGCCTGAAAGGGCCGGCGACGTGGAAGTACCTGACCATGGAAGCGTCCTCGCCGCCGGACCGCTGGCAGGAAGCCGGGTTCGATGACTCCGCGTGGAAGCAGACGACGGCGCCTCTACTGAAGCCCGGCAGAAATGAGGCCGGGCCAGACAGGCAGTGGGACAAGAAGTTCCTGCTCCTGCGTCGCACGTTTGAGGTAAAGGACACCGGCTTCGACGCTTTGCGGATCAAGGCGAAGATTTACGACCCAACCGACATCTACCTCAACGGCCAGCACATCGCACGCGTCATTGTGGGGCGGCGCAAGAACGCCAGCTATATCGACTTCGACATCAGCAGCGCCGGTCTGCCCGTGCTGAAGAAGGGCCTGAACGTACTGGCGGTAAAAGCGACCATTGACGGTGGGCACATCGATATCGGCCTGCTGGGCGTGAAGCGATAGCCAAGCGCCTCACGGCTGCCGAGTTGACACGACGGTGGCAAGGCTGCGCCCTCGCCGGGCGCGGCCTACCGATGCCAATCCGGGGCTCGCATGCTGACGGCTTCTTCGAATGTCGGCTTGCGGCGGAAGTCGGCCGGCCGGTATGAGGGCTTCTTGGGGTCCGGCTTCACCCAACGCGGATGGTGCCGGCCGTAATAGCTGCCGTAGAACTGGTAGTTGCTGTCGATCCAACGGCTCAGGATCATCAACTGGCTTTCGGTCAGCATTCGGCTGTGGTCGTCTTTGGCGTTTTTCGGATCCGACGGATTGGTCAACAGGGCGATCAGCGGACTCTTGTAGCACCCGAGGCTCTTGGGCGGAAGGTAAGCGCCGTTGTAGTTTCCGCGATCTCCCTGAAGGAATGACGTGAATTCCTGGACGATGGGGCCGGCCAAACGCTTTCTCGCGAGTTCTTCATAGGAAGTGCTGTAATAGGTCGTCACCTCCGCGGTGAGCTTGAGCCCTCCGGCGGGATCGGCCTGGCCGTGACACGAGACGCACTTGGCGTTGAAGATCGGCTGAATATCGGTGGGATAGTGAATGACCTGCCGGGCTCGTCCGTCGCCGCCGTTGGCGACAAGATCGCACGGTTGCGGCCCCGGCTCGCTCGGGGCTCGTCGCAGCGCGAGGGGCGCTTCGGCGCCCGCCGTGGAAGTGGCGTGCCTGCCTTCCCCGTGACAGCCGGTGCAGGATCGCACCTCGCCGGGCTGGTAATTCACGTAGGTCCTTTCTCGCTGGACTTCTCTGAAGTCCTTGTCCAAAGCTTGCAGAAAGATATTGCGATTGGCCGGGACGGTGAAATGGGCCGAGCCGTCTTCTTCGACCGGCACGACGCCCCACTGCGCTCGAGGCCAGAGGGCGGCTTTCCAACTGGAACTGCTCAGCGACGAACCCCATCGTCTGCCGGTATCCCAGTAACGCGGAATCACTTCGTTGATTCGGAGCCACTTGACTTGGCCCGGCCGGACACCTTGCATGCCCTGGTAGATGTTCGTCACGACACAGAGGGCCTGCTTCCGCTCGGCATATTTCGGATTAGGGTCGGATGCGATCCGCGGCGGGACTTTCCGCGCGACCAGCGGCGTGGGATGCCAGCACGAGAGTTGCTCATCCTCGTGAACGAGACGGTGACTTCCGTCGGTGCCGATAAGATACAGCGAGTACGCGTCGGCGACGTTCTTGTAGTGATCCGACGGATCGACCTTGTAAGAGACCAGGAATTCCTTGTCG